>CAYYBI010000479.1:0-31853 GCA_964469835.1 uncultured Rhodospirillaceae bacterium | reverse complement strand
CGCCTTTCTCATTGGCGGCAATTTGCGCTTTTAAATCGGCAATGTTTTGATCGGGGTTACGGGCCGGCCAGACACCGCTCGCCAGGACGTCACGCAAGGCCTGTTCGCGAAACTGTCCTTGTTCGACGAGGAGAAAATTATCGATCAGAATTCCTTCGTCATCGAGGGTGCGGCTATTCGGCGGCATAGAGCCCGGTGTGATGCCGCCGATATCGGCATGATGGCCCCGGCTGCCGACATAGAACAGAATTTCCCGCCCCGCATCGTCGAAGACCGGCGTGATGACCGTGACATCGGGAAGGTGCGTGCCGCCGTTATAGGGAGCGTTCAGCACATAGACGTCACCGGCGCCGATTTCTCCGGCGTTGCTGCGGATCACCGCACGCACGCTTTCGCCCATCGATCCGAGATGCACCGGCATATGGGGCGCGTTGGCGATGAGCTGCCCGAGCGAATCGAAAATGGCACAGGAAAAGTCGAGCCGTTCCTTGATGTTCACCGAATAGGCGGTGTTCTGCAGCGTCACGCCCATCTGCTCGGCGATCGACATGAACAGATTGTTGAAGACCTCCAGCATGACCGGGTCGCAATGGGTGCCGATCGCATCCCGGCGGTTGAGCGCTACGGTCCGGCGCAATACCAGATGGCCGGCGGCCGACATTTCGGCGGCCCAGCCGGGCTCCACTACCGTGGTCGCCACGGGATCGCAGATCACGGCCGGCCCAGACAAGGTCTGCCCGGCCTTCAGGTCGGCACTATTAAAAACGGGCGTATCGCGCCGTCCGCCGTCCATGTGCGACGGGACGATCGCCCGAGGCGGCGCCTCTTCTTCTATCGCGGCACCATCGGCACCTGGCGCATCGACTTGCTCTGCCCGGCCGACGGATTCAACCGCCACCGCTTCGACGATCAGAGCCTTATCTTCCATCACGAATCCGTATCGCTGGCGGTGCGCCGTCTCAAAGGCTTCGGTCATCTCCGCCACCGTGCCGAAGTCGATTTCATGCGCCGTGTCAGTGCCCTCATACTTCAAATGCAGTTTGCGGCTCGACCCAATTCGTTCGGCCGGCACCGCCTGATCGGCGATTTCGGACTCCGCCTCCACGGCGAGCGCATCCAGGATTTCCGTCAAGGACGGCATCAGCGAGTCGTCGAGCCGCGCCTCGACCGACCGTTCCCGCAGTGCCCGAATATCCGCCAGCCCCATGCCATACGCCGACAAGACACCGGCGAAGGGATGGATGAAAACCTGCGTCATCCCCAGCGCATCCGCGACCAGGCAGGCGTGCTGCCCGCCCGCACCGCCAAAGCAACACAAGGTGTATCCGGTAACGTCATAGCCTCGCTGGATGGAAATTTTCTTGATCGCGTTGGCCATGTTTTCGACCGCGATTTTCAGGAATCCTTCCGCCACCTCGACCGGCGTTCGCGTATCGCCGGTGGCCCGTGTGATCTCCGCCGCCATTTCCGCAAATTTCTCCTGCACGACAGCGGCGTCGAGCGGCGCGTCACGGCCGGGCCCAAACACATGCGGAAAGAAATCCGGCTGCAGCTTTCCGAGCATCACGTTGCAATCGGTCACCGTGATCGGCCCGCCGCGCCGATAGCAGGCCGGGCCGGGATTGGCGCCGGCCGAATCGGGTCCCACCCGATAGCGCGCACCGTCAAAGACGCATACCGATCCGCCGCCGGCGGCCACCGTATGAATCCGCATCATCGGCGCCCGCATACGCACGCCGGCCACCAGCGTCTCGAACGCGCGCTCGAACTCACCGTCATAATGCGCGACATCGGTCGAGGTGCCGCCCATATCGAAACTGATGATTTTGTCGAACCCCGCTGCCCGCGCTGTCTCCACCGCACCGACAATGCCGCCGGCGGGTCCCGACAGGATGGCGTCCTTGCCCTGGAACAACTGCGCGTCGGTGAGCCCGCCATTGGACTGCATGAACATTACCCGCGTCCGGCCGAGTTGCCCCGCGACCTCATCCACATAGCGGCGCAGGATCGGCGACAGATAGGCGTCGACCACGGTGGTGTCACCCCGGCTGACGAGCTTCATCAGCGGGCTGGTTTCATGACTGACCGAAACCTGCGTAAAGCCGATTTCGCGCGCCAGCGCGGCAATTGCTTGCTCATGATCGGAATAGCGGTAGCCGTGCATGAACAGGATGGCGACCGAGCGGATACCGTCGTCATAGGCGGCCTGCAACGGCGCCCGCGCGGTTTCCGACTGCAGCGGCGTCAGGATGGTGCCGTCCGCCATGATCCGCTCGTCCACCTCGACGACGCGCTCATAAAGCTGTTCCGGCAATTGAATTTGCCGGTCGAACAATCGCGGCCGTGCCTGATAGCCAATGCGCAGCGCATCCTTGAACCCGCTTGTCGTCACCAGCACCGTCCGATCGCCCTTGCGTTCGAGCAACGCGTTGGTGGCAACCGTCGTGCCCATTTTCACCGAGTCGATAACATTTCCGGGAATTTCCGACCGCGCGTCCAGATCGAGCAGATCGCGGATGCCCTGTACCGCGGCGTCGCTGTAATGCGCCGCGTTTTCGGACAATAATTTATGGGTCAGCAAACGGCCGTCCGGACGCCGGGCGACCAGATCGGTGAAGGTACCGCCACGGTCGATCCAGAATTGCCAACCATCCTTCATGTCACTCATCATCCTATTCTGTCGCATCGCCAGCGCCGCCGCGGATCCGCACTCGCCAAGATCGCGGCACCCCGGCATAATTGGATGCACCCGTGGCAAAGTCCAACCCGACAGCGCCGTTTAACGCTATTTTCATTGCAACCGAACACTCTGGCCCCCAAGTAAGCTCCTGGATCGTGATTGGATGACTAGGTTATCAAAATGGCGCTCACGGATTTCCGCCTTTCTCGTGCTCCTGCTTATCGGCCCTCTGACCCTCATTGCAGCCGGTAACGTGAAGAGCGTGGAATGGTGGAACGCCTCGCGCGAACCAGCGGGCATTGCGCCACCGCCGGTCGCCCATCCGGAGCCGATCGTCCAAGTATATGCCGCACGCGCCTTTAGCTGGCGCGGCGCCTTTGGCGTCCACACCTGGATCGCGACCAAGCCCAGGAATGCGCCGCACTACACCGTCTATGAGGTCATCGGCTGGCGGGTCCGCGGCGGTCTGCCAGCGGTAGTCATCCATCAGCAGGTGCCCGATCGTTATTGGTATGGCAATCCGCCAGAAGTAATCGCCGATCTTCGGGGCGATGCTGTGGACGACGTCATCAAACGCGTCGACGCTGCTGCCCGCGACTATCCCTACCGCAACACCTACACGGTTTGGCCCGGCCCCAATAGCAACACCTTTACCGCCTGGGTGGCCCGCGCGGTTCCGGAACTCAATCTCGATCTGCCGCCAACCGCGATCGGCAAGGATTGGCTCGATGCGAGCAGCGGCGATCTGTTCGCACGAACGCCAAGCGGCACCGGGTATCAATTTTCGCTGTTCGGCCTGCTCGGGATCTTGGTTGCCGCGGAGGAGGGGCTGGAAATAAACCTTATCGGCCTCACGATCGGTATTGACCCGCTGGATTTCGCCCTAAAATTGCCCGGCATTGGCCGGATCGGCGGCATCGACCCGGACCCGGCAGCCGCCGCGACCAGCGACGCTGCAGAGTAGCCGGGGCTTTTCGTCCCGATTGCCCAGCTTCCACTAGATCGATAAGTTAGCGTCACATGAGTATCTGGGGAAAAATCCTCGGCGGCGTCGGCGGATTCGCAATTGGCGGCCCGCTTGGCGCTATTGTCGGAGCCGTCGCGGGTCATGCCGTCGACAGAATTCGCACCGTCCAATCGCCCGACACGGACGCGACGAAATCCATCGCTTTCACCATTGGCGTTGTCGTGCTCGGCGCCAAGATCGCCAAGGCCGACGGCGCGGTGACCCGTGACGAGGTCGATGCCTTCAAGCAAGTCTTCCATGTCCCCGAACATGAGGTCGGCAACGTCGCCCGGGTCTTCAACCAGGCGCGCAAGGACAGCCGCGGGTTCGAACCCTACGCCAGGCAAATCGGTGAAACCTTCGACGGCAACGCGGCGGTGCTGGAGGAACTCCTGTACTGCTTGTCATTCATTGCCCGCGCCGACGGAATTCTGCATCCCGACGAAGTCGAATATCTCAGGAACGTCGGTGATATCTTCGGATTGGATGCTACCGCGTTCGAGCGGGTAACCGCTATCCGCACCGCCGATCAAAACGCCGACCCGTACCGTATCCTCGGCGTGCCGCCGCAAATCGAAGACGGTGCCTTGAAAACCGCCTACCGGAAGCTGGTTCGCGAGAATCATCCGGACCTGTTGACCGCGCAAGGCATGCCGGAGGAATTTATCGACATCGCGAACAAGAAGCTGGCCGCCATCAATGCCGCCTACGACGAGATCGCGGCGGCCCGAGGGCTGACATGAACGGCGACGCCATCATTGCGACGCCATCGCCCAATTTCGATTTCCGCGACGATGGGACCGAAATCGACATGCTGGTGCTCCACTATACCGGCATGCGGACGGCGGAGGCCGCGTTGTCGAGGCTGTGCGACCCGGCGGCCCAAGTCAGCGCCCACTACCTGATCGACGAGGGCGGTGCGATCCACCGGCTCGTTCCGGAAGCGATGTGCGCTTGGCATGCCGGCGTGAGCTGCTGGCGCAGCAACACCGACATCAACGGCCGCTCAATCGGCATCGAGCTGGTTAATCCGGGACACGAATTTGGCTACCGAGACTTTCCCGAACTGCAAATGCAGGCACTCATCGGCCTCGCGGAGGGTATTCTGGACCGCCATCCGATACCGGCGCGCAACGTCGTCGGGCATTCGGACGTCGCGCCGGACCGCAAGCAGGATCCAGGCGAGCTGTTCGATTGGGCCCGCTTGGCAAGCCATGGCATCGGCATCTGGCCGGACCTGGGCTCGAGTGCCGGCGAGGACACCATGGGCATGCTCGCCGACTATGGCTACGACATTTCGGCGGACCAGGTGATCGTCGCCTTTCAACGCCATTTTCAGCCCCACAAAATCGACGGCGTGACTGACGACGAAACGCGCGCGCTGCTTGGTGGATTGCTGCGGAAAATCGCCTGAAATCTTCCGGTCAAAAGCAATACTTAGCGTTTAAATCCCGCAGAAATTGTCTATATCTATATGGTCAGACGGTCGGATGGCCGCTCCTCGGCACGGGAAACCAGCCGGGGGGAGGAAAGTCCGGGCTCCACGGAAACACGGTGCCGGGTAACGCCCGGCGGGGGCGACCCCAGGGAAAGTGCCACAGAAAGCAAACCGCCCGGCGACACTTCGGTGTCCGCCAGGTAAGGGTGAAAGGGTGCGGTAAGAGCGCCCCGCGTCCCCGGTGACGGGGATGGCAGGGCAAACCCCACCGGGAGCAAGACCGAATAGGGGTGGTGTTTGTGTGTTTTCGCACTGCCGCCCGGGTGTGTCGCGCGAGGCGTCCGGTAACGAACGTCCCAGATGAATGGCTATCACGTTCCCTCAAAAGGGTACGGACAGAACCCGGCTTACAGACCGTCTGACACTATCAATTTCATCCGCGCCGTGTGGCCGCAGCGTTATTTTCACCGGCCTGACCGTGCAATGCAGAACCGAATTCAGAACGAATACTGAACATAGATGGAACATCGTTATCATAGAGAATATGATTCTTAACACAATATACTAAACCTTGTGTTATGATCAGTTCCAATTACCATTTATAGTCATCTAAAATTAATCTAGTAGAACATGAAATAATTCCCTATTTAACCTCCGTTTTACTTAAAATTGATTGACTCCCCAAAAAATCCCGTGTTATCCCATCTTATCCCAGCATCCATAGATATGCTTGACCGTGCGTCTGGCCGGGTGTTGCGGAGGCTGGCGTCACCGACGTCAGGCGGGAGGTAACGGTATCGGGGATGCGGCCAGAATGGCGCTTTTCACCGGAACATATGCGGACGCGAAAATCGACGGCAAAGGGCGCGCAACCCTGCCGCCGAAGTTTCGTGGCGAGCTGCCTCCGGAAAACAACCGCGAAATCTATATTTATCCCTCGCCGACCCAGGATTACCTGGAAGCCAGCGACCGGGAATTCATTGAGCAACTCCGCGATTCCGAGCCGCAAAATCCCTATACGGACGAGGACGACGAAGACAGCGATACCGCCTGGGTGCTCGCCGAAGCGCTGAGTGTCACTATCGACACCGCCGGGCGCATCGTCATTCCCCCCGACCTTGTCGAGGAGGCGGGTATTGGCGGCAAAGTCGTCTTCGTGGGCCGCGGGTTCCGGTTCCTGATCATGTCAGACGCGGCGCACGGCGCTTACAAGAGCCGGCGGCGCGAACGGCGGCAGAACCGCAAGAAATCGAATTCGGAGCGCTCGCAATGACGCCGCCGTTCCATACGCCGGTCATGCTGGATGCCGCCCTGGCCGCCCTCGCGCCGCGCAGCGGCGGCGCCTATCTGGATGGCACCTTCGGCGCCGGCGGGTATAGCCGGGCGATTCTCGAGGCGGCCGACTGTACGGTTTGGGCGATCGATCGCGACGAAGCGGCCGTGTCCCGCGGCCAAACCCTCGCCGCTGCCTATCCGGGCCGGTTGACCATCCTGCACGGCCGGTTCGGCGACATGGTGACGTTAATGCGCGGCGCCGGGATCGAAACAGTCGATGGCGTGGTGCTCGATCTGGGCGTCTCCTCGCCGCAACTCGATGAAGCCGACCGTGGGTTCTCTTTCCGCGCCGACGGACCGCTCGACATGCGCATGGACCGCACCGGCCCAACCGCCGCCGATGTCGTCAACACGATGGATGAGCGCCCGCTCGCGCAAATTATCCGCCAGCTTGGCGAAGAACGCCATGCGCGGCGCGTCGCCCGCGCGATCATTGACGCACGGCAGCAAAATCCGATTACCCGTACCGGCGAACTCGCCCAAATCGTGCGCAGCGTGGTGCCACGTTCCAAGGACGGGATCGATCCTGCAACGCGAACCTTCATGGCCCTGCGGCTTCATGTGAATGACGAGCTGGGTGAACTGGATCGTGGACTCGCGGCGGCGGAACGGCTGCTAGCCCCTTGCGGCCGTTTCGTCGTCGTCTCTTTTCATTCGCTCGAGGACCGCCAGGTTAAGCGTTTCCTGCACGGGCGAAGCGGAAAGGGACCCGGTGTGTCCCGCCACGCGCCGGTCGCAGAGGCCCCGCCCTCCCCCAGTTTCCGGCTTTTGCATCGCCGCGCGCTGACACCCGATAGTGCCGAAATCCGGCGTAATCCGAGGGCGCGCTCGGCGCGGCTTCGGGCCGCCGAACGAACCGAAGCGCCGAGCTGGCCGCCTCAATCCGAAAGGGAAGCCGCATGAAATCATACGCATTGCTGTGCTGGCTCTTGCTCATCACCGCCGCCGGTTACGCCATGTTCCACGTCAGCTTTCAGGTCGAGGAATTCGAGCAGGAATTGAGCGATCTGAATCGGACCGCGCTCAACGAACAGGAGGCGATTCACGTCCTGCGCGCCGAATGGAGCTATTTGAGCCGTCCGGACCGGATCTCCGAGCTGGCAAAGGAACTGCTGCCGAGCCTGCGTCCACCGGCAGTGTCGCAGATTCAAACGGTCGAGCAATTGCCCGAGAAACATGCGGACAACGTAATTCCGGCCGCGATGCGGTTTGAATTCCCGTTGTGGAAAAAAATCGACGACTGACACGCTTACCGTCATAAGGCCAAAAAAATATGAGACTGAGAGCATCGAAAAGTCACCGTCCCCAACGCCGAAGCCAGCTTGGCGCGCGCCGCCGTCCCTGCGTCCCCTGTGCCGCGACCACGGCCGACGGCGCGCTGAAAGAGGCCATGGAAACCGGCCGAACACGCCTGTTGATCATGGGAACCGTGCTGACGCTGGCGTTTGGCTGCGTCGCCGCCCGATTGGTCGACCTGACGATGCTGCGTCCCGCACAGGAGCCGCGTACCGCCGCGACCGCCGCCAAGGGCGTTATCGAAACCGAGCGGGCGGAAATCGTCGACCGCCAGGGCGTGGTTCTTGCGACCGGGCTTGCCACCGCATCGCTGTACGCCAATCCGTCGCGTATTTTGGATCCGGATGAAACGGCCCGGTTGATCGCGACCGTCTTACCGAACGAAGATCCGGCGAAGCTTGCCAAGCTCTTGCGGCGCAAAAGCACCTTTGTCTGGCTGCGGCGCAAATTGACGCCGGATCAGCAATGGCAGATCAATCAACTCGGGCAACCAGGCCTCGACTTCCTGCGCGAGGAAGCGCGCGTCTATCCGCACGGCGAATTGATGTCGCATGTACTCGGCATGACGGATATCGACAACCAGGGAACGGCCGGGATCGAACGATCCTTCGACCGGCGCCTGCGGGGGCATAAGGCTCCGTTGGCCCTCACGTTGGATGCCCGCGTGCAACATATCGTGCGCGATGCCCTGGATGCGGCGATCAAGAAGCACCAGGCAATCGGCGGCGTCGGCATCGTCCTCGACATCAAAAACGGCGAAGTGGCTTCGCTCGTTTCGCTCCCCGATTTCGACAACAACCATCCCGGCAGCGCCACCAAGGACCAAATCCGCAACCGGGCAACACTCGGCACCTACGAATTGGGATCCACGTTCAAGATTTTCACCACCGCGATGGCGCTCGATGCCGGCGTCGTCACGCTTTCCGGGGGCTACGACGCGACCAAGCCGATCCGGATTTCCCGGTTCATGATCCGCGATTACCATGCAAAGCGGCGCTGGCTGTCGGTGCCGGAAATCTTCATGTATTCCTCCAACATCGGCGCGGCGAAAATGGCGATGGATGTGGGCGGCGAAATGCAGCGGGCCTATCTCGGCCGGCTCGGGCTCATGACGCCTTCGCCCATTGAACTGCCCGAGGTCGGCGCGCCGCAGCTCCCGAAAGTTTGGCGGCCGGTCAATACGATGACGATTTCGTATGGGCATGGAATTGCGGTCAGCCCACTGCAGCTTACCTCGGCGGTCGCCGCGATCCTGAATGACGGCGTCTATCACGCTCCCACGCTGATAAAGCGCGCAAATCCGGACCGGAAGAACGACGTTAGGGTCGTCTCCAAGGGCACGTCCCGCATCATGCGCCGCCTGTTGCGGCTGGTCGTCGATCAGGGTACGGGCCGTCGCGCCGCCGCCAAGGGATATCTCGTCGGCGGCAAGACCGGCACCTCCGAGAAGCAATCGGGGCGCGGATACAATCGCCGGTCATTGATTTCTTCCTTCGTCGGCGCATTTCCAATGAATAAGCCGCGGTATGTCGTCCTGGCGCTGCTCGACGAGCCCAAGGGGACGAAGGATACGCATGGCTATGCGACTGGCGGCTGGGTCGCCGCGCCGATCGTGCGCCGCATCATCGAACGCGCCGGCCCGACCCTGGGCGTCATGCCAGTGGACGAGGAAACGCCGGCAATACACAGCGACCTGGCCATCAACCTGACAAAAGAGGGTCCCACGCTTGCGTCTTACTAGTCTGCTGGAAGAGTCCGACGGGACGGGCGCCGCAACCAGCGCGGATATCGAGATTACCGGACTGAGTGCGGACAGCCGCAACGTCCGGCCGGGATATCTGTTCGCCGCCTTGCCCGGCAGCCAGCATGACGGGCGAAAATTTATCACCCAGGCAATCGACGCCGGCGCCGTCGCCATCCTCGGTCCGCCGGACCTGCAGAACGATGTGGACGCGCCCAAAATCAACTTCATCACGGATCCCAAGCCCCGTCGGCGTCTCGCCCGCATGGCGGCGCAATTTTATGGTGCCCAGCCCGATACCATCGCGGCGGTCACCGGGACCAACGGCAAAACATCGGTCGCGCATTTCGCCCGGCAGATGTGGGCCAAGGACGGCAAACCCGCCGCCAGCCTCGGCACGCTCGGCGTTCAGGGCCCGGGGCTCGGCGGCGGCGCAAGCCTGACGACGCCGGACCCGGTGGCCCTCCATCACACGCTTGCCAATCTGAAAAATCAGGGCATCGATCATCTCGTGCTCGAAGCCTCGAGCCACGGCCTCGCGCAATACCGGCTCGATGGGGTACGGATTTCGGCCGCGGCCTTCACCAACCTGACCCGCGACCATCTCGATTATCACGGCGACGAGGCGACATACCGTCAAACGAAACAGCGGCTCTTTGCCGAGTTGCTGCCCGCACGCGGCGCCGCCATCCTCAACAATGACAGTCCGGAATGCGGCGCGTTGCAGGAAATCGCGAAAACCCGAAAGCATCGGGTCCTCACCTACGGAATGAAGAGCGGCGATATCTGCTGCGTGGAGGCGACGCCGTCGGACGAAGGCTGGCGCCTCACCTTGCGCGTCCAGGGCGAAATCTTTGAAACGGCGTTCCCCCTTCCGGGCGCCTTCCAGATCGCCAACATGCTGTGCGCGCTCGGCCTTGTCATCGCGTGCGGTTCGGCCGCGGCGGCGCTGATACCGCACATCGCCACGCTGGACGGCGTCCCCGGCCGGCTCGAATGCGTGGCCCAGCGCGACAATGGCGGCGTTATCCTCGTGGACTACGCCCACACACCGGATGCGTTGCGCACCGTACTCACCGCGGTCCGCGCGCATGTGAAAAACCATCTGCTGGTTGTCTTCGGCTGCGGCGGCGACCGCGATTCGGGAAAACGGCCGCAAATGGGGAAAATTGC
The DNA here is from genome assembly GCA_964469835.1 of uncultured Rhodospirillaceae bacterium. Lineage (GTDB taxonomy): Bacteria > Pseudomonadota > Alphaproteobacteria > UBA8366 > UBA8366 > JAOTYV01. The sequence goes on along the minus strand of CAYYBI010000479.1, from coordinate 21,184 downwards.
CGCCGAGCACGCCGACATCGTATTTGTCACGGATGACAATCCGCGGAGCGAAGACGCCGCGACCATTAGAGCGGAAATCATGGCCGGCTGCCCGGACGCCCGTGAAATCGGCGATCGCCGGGAAGCCATCGCCGCCGCGATCGCCGCAATGGCTGAGGGCGATATCCTGGTGGTGGCCGGCAAGGGACACGAACAGGGCCAGATCGTCGGCGACACGGTGCTGCCGTTCGACGACGCCGCGGTTGTCCGAGATATCGTTCGGAGCATCGCATGACGGCGCTTTGGGCACACGACCGGGCAGCAACCGCCACCGGCGGCGCGGCAACCGCGCCGTGGGACGCCTTCGGCGTGTCCATCGACAGCCGAAGCATGGAAAAGGGCGACCTTTTCGTTGCCATCCGTGGCGAGAACCACGACGGCCACGACCATGTCCGCGACGCCTTTGCCAAAGGCGCCGCCGCGGCTATGGTGGCAGGATCCTGGAAAAACCCGCCAAGCGGCGTGCCGCTGCTGGTGGTCGAAGACACCACGCAGGGATTGCGCGACCTCGCCCGTGCCGCGCGCGACCGGTCGCAAGCGCAGGTGGTGGGCATCACCGGCAGCGTAGGCAAGACCGGCACCAAGGAGATGCTGGCCCTGGTGCTGGCCGCGCAGGCGCCGACCGCGTCCACACTGGGCAATCTGAACAATCATTGGGGCCTGCCGCTCAGCCTCGCGCGGATGCCGCGCGACACGCATTACGGCATCTTTGAATTGGGCATGAACCATCCGGGCGAAATCGAACCGTTGTCCCGATTGCTGCGTCCCGATCTCGCCATCATCACCACGGTCGAAGCGGTGCATCTCGAATTTTTCGAAAACGAGGACGGCATTGCCGACGCGAAGGCGGAGATCTTCGCTGGCGTCCGCAAAGCCGGCAGCGTCATCCTGAACCGCGACAACCGGCATTTTGCACGGCTGTTGGACCATGCCAAACGCGCCGGCATCGGCAAGATCGACAGTTTCGGCGCCGATCCGAAATCAGATTTCCGGTTGCTCGGGATGACGCCCGACGGCAATGGCAGCCTGGTCGAAGCGTCAATCGATGGCGAGCGTGTAGACTACCGCCTCGGCGCCGCGGGACGCCATCTGGCGATCAATAGTCTCGCCGTATTGGGAGCGGTCCGGCGGTTGAACGGAAATCTTCACGACGCTGCCCAAAAATTGGCGGAATTCAGTGCCATGAAAGGACGCGGCGAACGCCGTGAAATCAAAACCGGAGCCGGTTCTTTCTTGCTGATCGATGAAAGCTACAACGCAAGCCCCGCTTCCATGCGCGCCGCGCTCGAGGCGCTCGGCCAATCGTCTTGCGAACCCGGCGGCCGCCGGATCGCGGTGCTGGGCGACATGCTGGAAATCGGCGCGGCCGCACCCGAGCTGCATGCCGCCCTGGCCGACGACATCGCACGGAACGGCATCGAATTGGTATTTGCGGCCGGCCCCAATATGGCGCACCTGGCGGCGGCGCTGCCAAACCACATCACCACCCAACACGGGCAAGACAGCGCCGCCATCCTGCCAATGGTGCTGGCGGCGGTCCGTCCCGGCGACGCCGTCATGGTGAAAGGGTCGCTCGGCAGCCGCATGATCCCGATTACCGACGCATTGATCGCACTCGACTGCACCGGCGGCGCTTCCCCTGTTCCGACGACGCCGGAGGCTTAGGCAAAAAATGCTGTACAACCTGCTGACCCCCCTGGCGGATAGTTTCCTGCCGTTCAACCTGTTTCGCTACATCACGTTCCGAACCGGCGGTGCGATCATGACGGCGCTGGTGATCAGCTTCCTGTTCGGACCGGTCGTCATCAACTGGCTGCGGAACACGCAGAATGGCGCGTCGAATATTCGCGAGGACGTTCCCGAAGGACATCTGGCCAAGGCCGGAACGCCGACCATGGGCGGATTTCTGATCCTGCTCGCGATCATTCTGAGCACCATGTTATGGGCCGACCTCCGCAACGGCTACGTGTGGATCGCCGTGCTCGTCACCATGGGTTTCGGCGCGGTCGGTTTCACAGACGACTATCTCAAGCTGTCGCGGCGCAATTCCAAGGGCCTGCCGGGACGCTTCAAGCTGTTGCTGCAATTGGCCATCGCCTTCGCCGCGGCCATGTGGATTTTGGCGCTGACACGCGAACCCCTCGCATCGGGTCTTGTCGTGCCATTTTTCAAGAATGTGCTGTTCAACATGGGCTGGTTCTTCATCCCCTTCGCGATGTTCGTCATGATCGGCTCGTCCAATGCGGTCAACCTGACCGATGGGCTGGATGGACTGGCGATCGTGCCGGTGATGATCGCCGCGGCCTGTTTCGGGTTGATCGCCTATGTGGTCGGTAACGCGAATTTTTCCGAATACCTGCAGATTCAATATGTCGCCGGGACCGGTGAGCTGGCCGTATTCTGCGGCGCCCTTGTCGGCGCAAGCCTCGGATTTCTTTGGTTCAATGCGCCGCCGGCGATGGTGTTCATGGGCGACACCGGGTCCCTGTCTGTCGGCGGCGCGCTCGGCGCCATCAGCGTGGTGACCAAGCACGAATTGGTGCTGGCGATCATCGGCGGGCTCTTCGTGCTCGAAACCGTGTCAGTGATCGTTCAGGTCGCGTCCTTCAAACTTACCGGCAAGCGCGTCTTCGCCATGGCGCCGCTGCACCATCATTTCGAAAAGAAGGGCTGGGCGGAGTCGACCATCGTCATTCGTTTCTGGATCATCGCCTCGGTGCTGGCGTTGATCGGTCTTTCAACATTGAAGTTGCGGTGAGGCGGGAAAATACGCGGTGATCGATCTGTCTGCATATCGCGGTCAAACGCTGGCGGTCATGGGCCTGGGACGGTCCGGCATGGCGACGGCGCGCGCGCTCCTGCGTGGCGGCGCCACTGTGCTGGCTTGGGACGACTCGGCCTCGCGCCGTGACGACGCCAGCGGCGACGGAATTCCCATCGCCGACCTGACCGGCGCAGACTGGTCCGGGATCGAAGCGCTGGTGCTCAGCCCCGGCATTCCGCATAGTCACCCCGCGCCGCACCCGGTCGCGGCGCGCGCCCGGTCCGTGGACTGTCGGATTATCGGCGATATTGAATTGCTGGTGCGGGCCCAGCCGGAAGCGCGCTATATCGGTGTCACCGGCACGAACGGAAAATCGACGACCACGACGCTGATCGGCCATTTGCTGAGCCAAGCGGGGTTGCCGGTCCAAATCGGCGGCAATCTCGGGACGCCCGCCCTGGAACTGGAACCGCTTGGTCCCGATGGAACCTACGTAATTGAGATGTCGTCCTATCAGCTCGAGCTGACCGGCCCGGTGCCGTTCGATATCGCCATTTTGTTGAACATCAGCGCCGACCATCTCGACCGCCACGGCGGCATGGACGGGTACATTGCGGCGAAGCGGCGGATCTTCGATGGCCAACGGGCGGATCAAACCGCGATTCTCGGTGCCGACGACAATTTCTGCGTGGAAATCGCCCATGCGCTATCCGGAGCCGGCCCACAGGATGTGGTGTCGATTTCAGGCCAAACACGTGCGAAAAACGGCGTCTACGCGATCGATCACTACCTGTACGACGACACCGACGGCAGGAACGCGCCGGTTTTCGCGTTGGCCGACGCCGCCACCCTTCCCGGCACCCACAATGCGCAAAACGCCTGCGCCGCCTATGCGGCGGGACGCGCCGCGGGCCTTACGCCAGACGATATTTGCGCGGCCATGGTCACCTATCCCGGCCTCGCGCATCGCCAGGAGCTGGTGGCCCGCATCGATGGCGTTCGCTACGTCAACGACAGCAAGGCGACCAACGCAGATGCCGCGTCGCGCGCACTCTCCTGCTATCAAGCGATCCATTGGATCGCCGGCGGACTGGCAAAGGAAGGCGGACTGGATGTGCTGCGGCCGCTGTTGTCGCACATCCGACACGCCTATCTGATCGGCGAAGCGGCGCCGGCAATCGCCGAATTTCTCGACGGCCAAATCGACTGCACGATCAGCGGCGATCTTGACAGTGCGGTGACGAGCGCGCACCGCCGCGCCCAAAGGGACCCGGCGGAAGACCGGGTCGTGCTGCTGTCCCCCGCATGCGCCTCCTTCGATCAATTCGCGAATTTCGAGGCACGCGGCGACATGTTCTGCAAATCGGTTGCCGCACTCTCCGGCAGTACCCGCCAGGTTTACCGCAATGGAGTGGCCGCATAATGGTGGCGCTCGCCCGCACAGACACGTCGGTTTTCGGACGATGGTGGTGGACCGTCGATCGGTTGAGTCTGTTCATGCTGTGCGCCTTGCCGGGGTTCGGCCTCATTCTCGCCGGCACTGCGAGCCCGGCAGTCGGCGAAACTCACTATGGCGATCCGCTGCACTTCATCCTGCGTCAAGCGATGTTCGTACCGCCGGCGCTGGCCATCATGCTGTTGATTTCGATGATGACGCCGCGGCAGGTCCGCCGATTTGCGGTTATCGGATTCCTGCTGGCAGTGGCCGCCTTGATTCTGACCATCCCGTTCGGCCACGAAGTAAAGGGGTCGCGACGCTGGTTGCGCGTTTTCGGATTTTCCCTGCAAGCGTCCGAATTCGTCAAGCCGGTCTTCGCGGTAACCGCCGCCTGGATGTTCGCGTCGCAGCGGATGGACGGGCAAGTTCACGGCAACGCCATTTCCGCGGCCCTGTGCGCCATCGTCGTGCTGCTGCTGCTCGGCCAGCCCGATGTCGGCCAGGCCGCAGTCGTGACGTTAATCTGGTTCAGCCAGTGGTTTCTCGTTGGCCTGCCAATGATCTGGGTCGCCTTGTTCATGGCTCTGGGCATCGCCGGTATCGTCGCCGCCTATTTCATCTTTCCCCACGTGGCGAACCGGGTCGATGGCTTCTTCGACCCGAGCGGCGCCGGCGGCTATCAGGTCAAACGGGCGACCGAGGCGTTCATGAACGGCGGCCTGTTTGGCACCGGTCCCGGCACCGGAACGGTCAAGTCGGTGTTGCCGGACGCACATGCGGATTTCGTCTTTGCCGTAGTCGGCGAAGAATTCGGCTTGATCGCGTGCCTGCTGGTCGTTCTGGTGTTCGCCGTGATCGTTTTGCGCGGATTCATACGGATCTTTCAGAACACGGACATCTTTATCGTGCTCGCATCAACCGGGCTGCTGGTCCAATTTGCCCTGCAGACGTTGATCAATATGGCATCCTCGGTAAACCTGATGCCGCCCAAGGGAATGACGCTGCCATTCCTCTCCTACGGCGGGTCTTCGGTGTTCGGCATGGCGATTGCGATGGGGATGCTGCTCGCGCTCACCCGCCGCCGTCCAGGAGAACAGGGATGAGCGCGGGAATGAATGCAGCGGATCGCCCAATCTTGCTCGCCACCGGCGGAACCGGCGGCCATGTTTTCCCGGCACAGGCTTTGGCCGGCGCGCTGATCGACGCCGGCCACCGCATCGCGCTGATCACCGATCGCCGCGCCACTGCAATGGACGGACCGCTCCAGCACGCCGACGCTTACCGGGTCAACGCTGCCGGCATCAGCGGCCGCAACATCCTGCGCAAAATTGCCGCGGTGGCCCGTCTCGGCATCGGATACTTCCAGGCCCGCGATATCATTCGAAGGATCGACCCAAAAGTGGTTGTCGGGTTCGGTAGTTACGCGTCGGTTCCCGCCATGGCGGCGGCGATCCGGCTACATCATGCCACGGTGATCCATGAACAGAATGCCATCCTCGGGCGCGCCAACCGGTTCCTCGCCTCGCGGGTGACCCGAATCGCGACCGCGTTCAAGACCGTCGGCAACATGCAGGACGAAAATCGCGACAAGGTCGTATGGACCGGCAATCCGGTCCGCCCGGACATCGTCTCGATCGCCTCGAAGCCCTATCCGGCGATCGAAGAGGGCGGCGAGGTCCGGCTGCTGGTTTTCGGCGGCAGCCTGGGCGCCACCGTGTTCAGCGAGGTCGTGCCGAAATCCCTGGCGGCGCTTCCCGAAACCCTGCGCAATCGGATTCGTGTCGTACAGCAATGCCGCAAGGCCGACCTCGACGAAGCGCAAGCTCTCTACCGGCAATGCGGTATCGAGGCGGAAATCGCGCCGTTTTTCGATGATTTGCCGGACCGCCTGGCGACCGCGCATCTGGTCATCTGCCGTTCCGGCGCTTCGACCATCGCCGAGCTGACTGCCGCGGGCCGGCCGGCCATTCTGGTCCCCTACCCGCACGCAACCGACGATCACCAGACCCGCAATGCGGAAGGCCTGTGCGACGCCGGCGGCGGCTGGTTGATCCCGCAGCAAGCCTTCAACGTCGAAAGCCTGGGCACACGTCTGACCACCCTTCTGGCGGACACCCGCGCCCTGCGCACGGCGGCAATGTGCGCCGGCCGGATCGGGGTTCGCGACGCCACGGCGAAGCTCGCCCATGTCGTGACCGGCCTGCTGTCGCCGAATGAGAGTACCGGCGCCGCACGGGAGGTAGGCCAATGAGATCGATGCCGCTCACAATCGGAACGATTCATTTCGTCGGCATCGGCGGTATCGGCATGTCCGGTATTGCCGAGGTTATGTACAATCTCGGCTACCGCGTCCAAGGCAGCGACATTTCCGACAACCCCAACGTGGCGCGCTTGCGGTCGCTGGGGATCAAGGTTGCGATCGGCCACGACCCGGCAAACCTGGGTGACGCCCAGGTAACGGTTGTGTCGACAGCGGTGAACCCGGACAACCCGGAAGTCGTCGCTGCCCGCGCCGCCTTCATTCCGGTGGTACGGCGGGCGGAGATGCTGGCCGAGCTAATGCGCCTCAAATGGTCGATCGCGGTCGGCGGCACCCATGGGAAAACGACAACGACGTCGATGGTCGCGGCGATCCTGGACGGCGCCGGCTTCGATCCGACGGTCATCAATGGCGGCATCATCAACGCCTACGGGACGAATGCGCGCATCGGCGATGGCGACTGGATGGTGGTGGAAGCCGACGAATCGGACGGAACCTTCGTCAAGCTGCCGGCGACGATCGCCATCGTGACGAATATTGACCCGGAGCATCTGGATTTTTGGGGCACGTTCGACGCGGAACGCGCGGCGTTTCAAAGTTTCGTGCAAAATATTCCCTTCTACGGCTTTGCTGCACTCTGCATCGATCACCCGGAAGTCCAGGGACTCATCGGCAAGATCTCCGATCGGCGACTGGTTACCTATGGCCTCAACCCGCAATCGGAAGTGCGCGCCGACAATCTCCGCGCCGGACCGGGTGGCATGACCTTCGACGTGACCTTTGGCGGACGCAACGATCGACCGCGAACGCTGACCGATGTCCGCCTTCCTATGTTCGGCGAACACAACATCCAAAATGCGCTTGCCGCCATTGCCGTCGCGGGTGAGATGGAAATCGAGGACGACAAGATCGTTGCCGGCCTCGGCCGTTTCGCGGGCGTAAAACGCCGCTTCACCAAAACCGGAGAAGCCAATGGCGTGGCGATCATCGACGACTACGGCCATCATCCGGTTGAGATCGCGGCGGTCTTGAAGGCCGGCAGATCGGCGACGCGGGGCCGCATTGTCGCGGTGGTGCAACCGCACCGGTATTCACGCCTTGCAAGCCTGTTCGAGGAATTCTGTACCTGCTTCAACGACGCCGATACGGTGATCGTCGCCGACGTGTATGCGGCGGGTGAACAACCGATCGACGGCATCGACCGCGACGCCTTCGTTCAAGGCCTGCGCGTCCGCGGCCATCGTCATGTCCTGCCGCTTTCGGATCCGTCGTCGCTGGCCGATATGGTCACGGGCGTCACGCATCCGGGCGATCTGGTGATCTGCCTCGGCGCCGGGACGATTACGAGCTGGGCCAACGCCCTGCCCGGCGAAATGTCCGCCCTGCAACGCGGCGTGGCGGGAGCGGGGAAATGCTGATGGCCGCCGAACAACACGCCGCCCACCTGATCGACCGGTTGCCGCCCGTCCGCGGGGAGTATCGCGAAAACGTGTCGCTGGCCCGCTATACCTGGTTCCGCGTCGGCGGACCCGTCGAGGTCATGTTTCTGCCCGCCGATACCGACGACCTGCAGGATTTTTTGCAGCAACTGCCCGCCGACATCCCGGTCACCGTCATCGGGGTCGCATCGAATCTGCTGATCCGGGACGGCGGGATCCCCGGCGTGGTGGTGCGGCTGCGGCGCGGCTTTGCCAATATAACGGCCGCCACCGACAGCATCCACGCCGGCGGCGGCGCCTTGGACATCAATATCGCGCGTTTCGCGCGCGACCATGCCCGGTCCGGACTGGAATTCCTGTCCGGCGTACCGGGCACGATCGGCGGCGCGGTACGGATGAATGCCGGCGCATATGACCGCGAGATCAGCGACGTCCTCCTTCGCGCCCATATTCTGACCCGCGATGGGGAAGAGTGGTCGCTCGAAGGCGCCGCGATGGGATTCGAATACCGCAAATCCACGCTGCCGGACGACTGCATCGTGGTGTCCGCCGAGCTGCAGGCACCCGCCGGCGATCCGGAAGAAATTGCCGACCGGATGGAAGCGATCGGTGCGGCCCGTGCCGAAAGTCAGCCGATCCGCGAACGCACGGGCGGATCGACATTCAAGAATCCCCCGGGATACAAGGCATGGCAGTTGATCGAACAGGCCGGGTGCCGCGGCCTGGTGCGGGGTCGCGCCCGGGTATCCGATATGCATTGCAATTTCTTGATCAACGAAGACGACGCAACCGCACACGACTTGGAATCGCTTGGCGAAGAAGTCCGCCGCCGCGTCCTGGAAGAGTCCGGAATAACGCTCGAATGGGAAATTCGGCGGATTGGCGTCACCGAGCCGGAGAAACGCGGATGAGCAAGCGTGTCGCGGTTCTTATGGGCGGCTGGTCGAGCGAACGCGAGGTCTCGCTCAGCAGCGGCATGGAATGTGCAAAAGCGTTGCGAAAGTCGGGTTACGACGTGATTGAGATTGATGCTCAAAAAGACCTTGGGGCACTGCTTGCCGCGCTTACGCCGCCGCCCGACGCGCTCTTCAATGCGTTGCATGGACGTTATGGGGAAGACGGAACCATTCAGGCCGTCCTCAACATATTGGAGATACCCTATACGCATTCCGGTCTGCTCGCCTCCGCGACAGCCATGGACAAAACGCGCTCGAAGGCGGTGTTCGAAGCCGCCGGCATCCCCTGCCCCGACGGCAAGGTCGTCAACATTGTCGAGCTACGCGCAGGCCACGTCATGAAACCGCCCTACGTTGTCAAACCCAATAACGAAGGGTCCAGCGTCGGCGTGCACATCGTCATGCCCGGCGACAACCACCTACCCGCCGACGACTGGCAATTTGGCGACACCGTGCTGGTGGAACGGTATATTCCCGGCCGCGAACTGACCGTCGCCGTGCTTGGCGGCAAAGCCCTCGGCGTCACCGAATTGCAGCCGCACAAAGGCTTTTACGATTACGAGGCCAAATATACTGACGGCAAGACCACACATATTTGCCCCGCGCCGGTCCCCGCGGCGACTGCTGAAAATGCGATGGCATACGCTGTCGCCGCGCACGAGGCGCTGGATTGCCGCGGCGTCAGCCGGTCGGATTTTCGCTACGACGACAGCACGCGCGACCCGGGCGATCTGTACATGCTGGAATTGAACACACAGCCAGGCATGACGCCCCTATCGCTGGTTCCGGAACAGGCCGCCTATGCCGGAATGAGTTTTGAGGATTTGGTCGCTTGGATGGTGGAGAACGCAGCATGCGACGCATGAAGAAACGGAAAACAAGACGGTTGCCTTTGGCGAAGCGACGTGCTCGCCGGTGGCCGGATCTCCGGTTTTGGGAATGGATGCCGCAGAATTCCCTATTGCGCCGGCGACTCATGATGGCCAGCAGCGGATTGACGGTGCTGGGCGTTTTGCTGGGCGGCATGTACTGGTTCAATCAGGCGGACATGCCAAGCCGCATGGCCGAGGCAATCCGGGTCGCGACGCTCGACGCAACCAAATGGGCCGGGTTCTCGGTACGGGCCGTCTATGTCGAAGGACGCAAGGAAGCGACGCGCCAGAAACTCATCGGCGCCCTCGATATCGAAATTGGCGACTCAATATTCGGGTTCGATCCGGTCGAGGCACGAAACCGGTTGGTGAAATTGGGGTGGGTTGCGGAAGCCCGGATTGAACGGCACCTTCCCGATTCCATTCACATCCACCTCAAAGAGCGCCGGCCGATCGCCATTTGGCAGCACAAGAAAAATTTCGTCCTGGTCGACAAATTCGGCGAGGTCATCGGGCAGGAAGGCGTCGCGCGATACAGCGATCTGAAAATCATCGTCGGCGACGGCGCACCGGCCCATGCCGCCGACCTGCTGTCGATGATGGAAGGGGCGCCGAAGATGATGAAGCGGGTGACCCATGCAGTCTGGGTAGGCGGCCGCCGGTGGAATATCCGGTTCGAGGACGCCATCGATATCCGGATGCCAGCGGAAAATCCGGAAAATGCGTGGCGCAAATTGACCGAAATGGAGCGCGAATTCGGCCTGTTGAAACGGGACATCATTGCCGTGGATCTTCGTATTCCCGACCGAATGACGGTCCGAAAGAATCCAAGCAAAGCCAAAATCAGCAAAACCGACGGACGTACCTGATGAAAAAAAACCGCCGCAAATTGCGAAATGACAACTGAGGGAGACCGGAATTTTGGCTAAGGAAGGCATCATATCCGCCCTCGACGTCGGCTCTTCCAAGATAATCTGCTTTATCGGCGAGATGGATTCGCAAGGCAATATCCGGGTTATCGGCATCGGACACCAGGCGAGCCGGGGCGTCAAAGGCGGAGCGATCGTGGACATGGACGCGGCCGAACGGGCGGCGCTGTCCGCGGTGCACGCAGCGGAGCAGATGGCCGGCCTGACCATCCGGTCCGTGCTGGTAAACGTAAATGCGGGCCGGCTGGCGAGCGAGACGACCTATTACGAACACCCGCTGCGCGGCGGCGCGATCGACGATATGGATACGTTACATCTGCTGAACGAATGCGCGACGGACGACGGCACGGACGGCCGGTCGCTGGTTCACGCCGTGCCTGTCGGCTATGTGATCGACGGATCGAACGGCATCCGCGACCCGCGCGGACTGCACGGCAATTCGATGGGCGTAAAGTTGCACCGGGTTACCACCGGCACCAGTGCCGTCCATAATATCGGCACCTGCGTCTCACGTTGTTTGCTCGACGTTTCCGATATGGTGGTCAGCCCGTATGCCGCCGGGCTGGGCGCCCTGGTCGAGGATGAAATAGATTTAGGCGCCACTATAATCGATATGGGTGGCGGGACGACGTCAATCGCGGTTTTCTATGACGGCGCGGTGGTCTATGTGGACACTATACCGATTGGCGGTGGTCATGTTACGAACGACATCGCCCGCGGTCTGTCGACACCGTTGAATCAGGCGGAACGCATCAAGACCCTGTACGGAAGCTGCCTCTCCTCGCATGGCGATGAAAGACAGTTCGTTACCGCACCGCAAGTGGGCGCGGAGGAAGAGGACAGCAACAATCAAATTCCTAAATCATACTTGGTCAGTATTGTCGCTCCACGGATCGAGGAAACCATCGAACTGGTGCGCGCCCGCCTCGAAGCGAGCGGCCTCAACAAGGTCGCGGGCCGCCGTGTGGTCCTCACGGGCGGCGCCAGCCAGCTCCCCGGTGTCGTGGAATTGACGCGCCGAATTCTCAATAAGCAAGTCCGGCTCGGGCGGCCGCGCGGCCTTACGGGCCTCGCCGAGGCCACCTCGGGTCCGGCCTTCGCCGCGTGTGCCGGATTACTATCGTTTGCGGTCGACGATCGCGGCGATGCCCGGGGTCTCGCGACCCCGAATACCGAACAAGGCGACGGCTTGTTTGGCCGTATAGGAGGCTGGTTACGAGAAAATTTCTAGGATCTTGCCAACTAGAACTAAAGTTCTACCAACAAAAAATCGCCGCGCGGCAAACCACGGGGCGACTTAAGACGCGAAATACTGCATATTGGTAATGGTATAAAGTGGAGAGAAGTGCAAATGACAATAAAATTGTCGATGCCCGACGTAGAGGCTGAGCTTAAGCCTCGCATCACTGTCATCGGTGTTGGGGGCGCGGGTGGAAATGCGGTCAACAACATGATCGAATCCAACCTCGCCGGAGTTGAATTTCTGGTCTGCAACACCGACGCCCAGGCGCTTGGTCTGTCGCAGGCGGAACGCCGCATTCAGCTTGGGGTCACGATCACCCAGGGGCTCGGCGCCGGTGCACGGCCCGAGGTCGGCCGCGCCGCCGCTGAAGAAGCCCTGGAAGAGGTGCTCGACCACCTGACCGGCTGCCACATGGTGTTCATTACGGCGGGCATGGGCGGCGGCACGGGCACAGGCGCCGCGCCGGTCATTGCCCGGGCGGCCCGCGAACAGGGCATCCTCACCGTCGGCGTTGTCACCAAGCCTTTCCACTTTGAAGGCATGCAGCGCATGCGGCTGGCGGAATCCGGGATCGAGGAACTGACCCAATACGTCGATACCCTGATCATCATTCCCAACCAGAACCTGTTCCGCGTCGCAAATGAAAAAACCACATTCGCCGACGCCTTCAACATGGCGGATAACGTCCTGTACTCAGGCGTTCGGGGTGTTACCGACCTGATGGTCATGCCGGGCCTCATCAATCTCGATTTTGCCGATGTCCGTACGGTGATGAGCGAAATGGGCAAGGCCATGATGGGCACGGGCGAGTCCGAGAACGAGCGGCGCGCCATCGAAGCCGCCGAAGCGGCAATTTCCAATCCGCTGCTCGACGACATCACGATGGAAGGTGCGCGCGGCGTCTTGATCAACATTACCGGCGGCCCGGACATGACGCTGTTCGAAGTCGACGAGGCAGCAAACCGTATCCGCGAAGAAGTCGATCCCGATGCGAATATTCTATTCGGCTCGACATTCGATGAGAGCATGGAAGGCCGCTTGCGTGTCTCGGTGGTGGCAACCGGTATCGACGCCGTCGAATCGCGCATTGCGCCGCGGCTGACCGGCCCGGCGGCGGCGCCCGTCCGCGAAACCGCGCCAGAAGTGGTGACCGAGGGAACCATCGAACCGGCGCAGGCGGAAACCGTCGAATTCGAGACCGTGGCGGCAGAGCAGCGGGACCCGGTTGCGCAACCGGATGATACGACGCTACAGGACGAGCAGGCCTTGGACGCCACAATCATTCCGGATCGATCTCCGGCGGCGTTCCAAGAAGAACGCTCGGCACCCGTTGTCGAGCACACCACCGCCGAGACTGATGACGCGGGACGCGATCCCATCCTATCCGCCGCGAACGCGCCTGCTGCGGCCCCCACCGACTCCCGCAACCCCTTCATCCCACGACAGCCGGTAACACCGGCAATGATCAGCGGCGAGGAAGACTCCGCAACCGGCGGCAGCGACTTTTCCGATTTCTATGACGCCGCGCCGGCCGGCGGCGAACCGGTTCGCCGGCGCAGCCTGTTCGAACGCATGACCGGCGTCGCTCGTACGCGCGAACCGGAAACCATCCAGCCGGCGGCACCGAGGGTTGACATCGAAACGCCTCCGGAACCGGAAATCCGCATCTCGGAACCGAAACCGCAGCCGGCACCACAACCGGTGCACGCAGAAACGCCGCCCAAGCCGGAAAACCCGCCAGCGCAGGCCAGTCCGACACACGATGAGGTGCCGAAGCAGGAGCCAAAATCGGCCGAAGAGGAGGTTCTGGATATTCCGGCATTTCTTCGGCGCCAGGCTAATTAGCTCCAAATCGCCAGCTTAAGCATGTCGAGCAGCGGCCGGACCATTGGTCCGGCCGCTTCCGATTCCGGCCGAAAACCATGCAATATTCTGTAACAAAGAGTGATTTGTGATTGCACAGTCAGATTGTTACACCATAACTGTGCCGCTCTCGACTACGCGTGGCGACGTTATTACGGATCAATGCTGGCTGCCAAAAGGCCGGTGGAGTTCAAGTGGGGGAATTTGTGTTGAGGGACCTTCCTGGCGTCCAAATTGGCGCTCTCGCTACGGCGAGTCCGATGCGCCAAAAGACGCTGAAGAGCAGCATTCATTGCAGCGGTATCGGCCTTCATAGCGGCGCCAAAATTTCGATGGCGTTGCATCCTGCCGAATGCAATACGGGAATTACCTTTCGCCGCACCGACGTGACGGAAGAAGCGTCGGAAATCCTCGCACTCCACAGCAATGTTGGCGATACACGGCTCTGCACCACATTGACCAACGAGCGTGGCGTTTCAGTCGCCACCGTTGAACATCTGTTAGCGGCCTTAGCGGGATGCGAGATCGACAACACCGTGGTCGAGCTGGACGGCCCGGAAGTGCCGATTATGGACGGCAGTTCCGAACCGTTCGTTTTCCTGATCGAATGCGCCGGCATTGTGGAACAAGAATCGCCGCGGATGGCGATCGAAGTTCTTAAAACCGTGACGGCGCGAATCGGCGATGCGGTTGCAATGATCGAACCGTCACCGAAGTTTTCGATTCAGCTTGGGATCAATTTTGACAATCCCCTGATTGGCGAACAGGAACTCGGTATCCACGTTACGTCGGATATCTTCAAATCCGAAATTTGCCGCGCCCGCACGTTCGGCTTTATCGAAGACGTCCAGGCATTGCGGAAGGCGGGCATGGTGCAGGGCGGGTCGCTAGACAACGCCATCGTGGTAAGCGGTGACGAAATTCTAAACGATGGCGGTCTGCGTTATGATGACGAATTTGTCCGTCACAAGGTTCTGGATTGCATTGGCGATCTCTATCTCGCCGGCGGTCAGCTGATTGGACGGTTTACCGGACATCGCGCGGGTCATCAGGTGAATAATCTACTCCTCCGCAACCTGTTCGAGGACAGGGAGGCGTGGTCTCATGTGCCGATGGAAGACCACTTCGAATTCCAAGCCGAGGAATGGAACGAGCCTGCGGTGGCGGTTGCCTGAGCCACGTCGCCTGTTCCACCATTTCGATCATTCCGAGCATCGGGCGAATCCGCAAATCGCTTGACCGGATTTCCGAACCGTCACATTTATATTAATAATCTCGACGCGGTGCTATAAGAATGCCCGTTGAGACCAGCTGTGGGCTCCGCACCCCGCGCCGCGGCCGATATGCGCAATGGGGGCCGAGAATGATGTCGATGCCGGACAAAACCAACCTTCCCTGGAAAACAGCGCTGCGACGGCTTGCCCGGTGCGGCCTGATCGCCCTGTCTGTGGCGATCGCGGGCTGCGATTCCTTGGCGGGACTCTTCGATAATCCGGACGAAGAAAACTATGTCGAGCGCAGTGTCGGAAAAATTTACAACGATGCAATGGATTACCTCGAAACGGGCTGGTACGAGACCGCCGCCAAGGAATTCGACGAAGTCGAACGCCAGCATCCGTACTCGAAATGGGCCACGAAGGCCCAGCTCATGGCGGGCTACGCCTACTACCTCAATGAACAATTCGACGAAGCGATCATCGCCCTCGACCGCTTTATCGAACTGCATCCCGGCAATCGTGATGCACCGTACGCCTACTACCTGAAAGCCGTGTCGTATTACGAGCAAATTTCCGACGTGGGCCGCGACCAGAAAATGACACGGCTTGCACTTACGTCGCTGCAAGAAGTTTCGAAACGCTTTCCAAATACCGACTACGCGCGGGACGCCCGCTTGAAATACGATTTGACGCGGGACCATCTGGCTGGAAAGGATATGGCGATCGGTCGGTACTACCAGCAGCGCGGCGACTACCTTGCGGCAATAAACCGCTACCGTGCCGTTATCGAGAAATACCAGACCACCGCCCAAGTCCCCGAAGCACTGCATCGTCTGACCGAGTGCTATTTGACGCTTGGAATTTCCGATGAGGCGCAAATGTCGGCGGCCGTTCTCGGTTATAACTTCCCGGGCAGCGACTGGTACAGAGACAGCTACGCCATGCTCGAGAGCCGCAGTTTGAGCCCACTGCACAAAGAGAGTTCCTGGCTCGACCAGTTCTGGGGCAAGGGGTCCTAACCGCCGCATGCTGACCGGGCTCAGCATCCACGATATCGTCCTGATTGATCGGCTGGATCTCGCGTTTTCCAGCGGGTTGAGCGTGCTTACCGGAGAAACCGGGGCGGGCAAGTCGATCCTGCTGGATGCGTTAGGGCTGGCGATGGGCGGCCGGACCGATGGACGTCTGCTGCGCCATGGCAGCGCACGGGGCAGCGTTACCGCAACCTTTCAATTGCCCACCGACCATCCGATCTTGCAGATTTTAGCGGAACACGACATCGATTTCGACGGTGCGTTGTTGCTGCGCCGAGTTCTGTCGAGCGACGGCCGGACACGAGCGTTCGTCAATGACGAGCCGGTCAGCGTTAATCTGTTGCGCCGGCTCGGTGGTATGCTTGTCGAGATCCAGGGTCAGTTCGCCGAACGCGGCTTGATGAATTCAGAAATCCAGCGCGATATCCTCGATTCCTTTGGCGGACTGCGCGACCAGGCGAACGCCGTGCGGACAGCCTTCCGGAATTGGCATGCCAAACGTACGGCCCGCGAAACCGCAGAATCCGATGCGCAGCGTGCCAAACAGGATGAAGAATACCTACGCCACGCCCTGGATGAACTCGACACGCTCGCGCCGGTGGCGGACGAAGAGAACCGGCTTGCGGAAAACCGCAGCCTTCTGATGAACGCTGAAGCCATCCTCAATGCCCTGAACGCCGGTTACGCCGAGATCGAGGGAGAGACCGGCGCGGAGAATCAGCTGCGCGCAGCCCTCGCATTCTTGGACAAGGTATCGGGCAAGGCGGCCCAACACCTCGATGCACCGCGCGCCGCCTTGGAGCGCGCGATCCTGGAAACCGAAGAGGCCATGCTCGCCCTGCAAGACACCGCGGCGGAGCTGACCGTCGACGACAATACGCTAGAACAGGTTGAGCAGCGGCTCTTCGCCCTACGGGATGTTGCCCGCAAACATAGCGTTGCCGTCGAGGATCTGCCGATGCTTCGGGTCCGAATGTCTCAGGCGATCGCGGCGCTCGACGACCAATCCAAATCGCTGCACGCCCTTGCCGAGGCGGAATTGGCTGCCCGCGCCCTCTATGCCGAGGCAGCGCAAAGCCTGAACGATGCCCGCACCCGCGCCGCCGCCGGATTGGATATCGCGGTGAATACCGAGTTGCCGCCGTTGAAGCTCGAGAAAGCCCATTTTTTCGCCGAGGTAACGACGCTCGACGAAGAACATTGGAATGAAAACGGTATGGACCGGATTGAGTTTCTGGCTTCAACCAATCCTGGCACGCCTCCCGCGCCGATTTCCAAGATAGCGTCGGGCGGCGAGCTGTCCCGCTTCTTGCTGGCGCTACGGGTCGCGCTGGCCGGCGCGGACGATGTGCCGACCCTTGTCTTCGACGAGGTCGATAGCGGCATCGGGGGCGCGACCGCGGATGCGGTCGGCCATCGGCTTTCGAGCCTGGCGGAGCAGGTGCAGGTACTGGTAGTTACCCATTCGCCGCAGGTGGCCGCGCGCGGCAGCGCCCATCTTCGTGTCGAAAAAACCGAATCCGGCGACTCGGCGTTTACCGGCGTGGACTTTTTGGACGCGGGTGGACGGCGCGAGGAAGTCGCGCGAATGCTTTCCGGTAGGGACATCACGGATGAGGCACGTGCCGCCGCCGACCGCCTGATCGAGGGCGAACGGCTATGAGCGATCAGGAACTCGCGGTCGAGGCGCTCGACGAGAAACAGGCGAAACGGGAACTTGCGCGCCTGGCCAAGGAAATTGCACGGCATGACCGACTCTACCATCAGCAGGACGCGCCGGCCGTTTCGGCCGCCGAGTACGACGCCTTGCGGCTACGCAACGCCGCGTTGGAGGATCGATTCCCCAACCTTATTCGGCCCGACAGTCCAAGCAAGAGCGTCGGCGCCGCCCCATCCAGCGGTTTCACCAAGGTCAAGCACAGCCGCCCGATGCTGTCGCTCTCGAACGCATTCGACGAAGCGGATGTGCGCGACTTCATCACCCGCATTCAACGCTTTCTCGGGCTCGACGCCGACTCGCCGGTCGAGATCGTCGCGGAGCCGAAGATCGACGGTCTTTCCGCCTCGCTGCGCTACGAGAACCGGTCCTTCGTGCTCGGCGCTACCCGCGGCGACGGTTCGGTCGGCGAAAACATTACCGAGAACCTCCGCACCATTGCTGAAATTCCAGAACAATTGCCGCCCTCTGCCCCAACACTTTTAGAGGTCCGGGGCGAAGTCTATATGTCGCGCGGCGATTTCTTCGCACTCAATGCCCGGCAAGAGGAGGCGAACGAGAAGATCTTCGCCAATCCGCGCAATGCCGCCGCCGGAAGCTTGCGACAATTGGACCCTTCGATTACCGCACAGCGGCCGTTGCGGCTGTTCACCTACAGCCTCGGCGAGGTCAGCGAGGCGCTGGCCGACACTCATTGGGACGTTCTTCATCGGCTCGGCGAGTGGGGCTTGCCGACCAACCCCCTGTCACGCCTCTGCCGATCGGTGGATGACATCCTCGAAATGCATGCGTCGTTGCTGTCGCAACGCGCGACGCTGCCCTACGACATTGACGGCGTCGTATATAAGGTCAACCGGCTCGACTGGCAGGATCGGCTCGGCATGGTCAGCCGTTCGCCGCGCTGGGCGACCGCCCATAAATTCCCGGCGGAACAGGCGGAGACGATCCTCAATAAAATCACCATCCAGATCGGCCGCACCGGCGCGTTGACGCCCGTGGCCGAGCTGGAACCGGTAACCGTCGGCGGCGTGGTGGTCAGCCGGGCAACCCTGCACAATGAAGATGAGATCGCCCGCAAGGACATTCGCGAGGGCGATGCGGTGGTCGTGCAACGCGCCGGGGACGTTATCCCGCAAGTGGTCCGCGTCAAACCCGAAAAGCGGCGCAAGGGCGCCCGCAAATTCTCCTTTCCGGCGAAGTGTCCATGCCCCCTCAGGACGCCGACGATGCGCGAGGAGGGCGAAGCGGTCCGCCGGTGCACCGGCGACCTGGCCTGCCCGTCGCAACAGGTCGAGCGACTGAAACATTTCGTGTCGCGCGACGCCTTCGACATCGAAGGTCTCGGCGCCAAACATATCGAAACCTTCTGGTCGGAAAAGGTGATCCAGCAACCGGGCGATATTTTCCGGCTCGGCGAAAGTCGCGACGATATCGCCGCGCGCGAAGGCTGGGGCGAACAATCGGCCGATAATCTCATCGCGGCCATCGCGGCGAAGCGGCAAATTCCGTTGGATCGCTTCGTCTACGCCCTTGGTATTCGACAGGTTGGACAAGCCACGGCAAAGCTGCTGGCGCGCAACTACGGTTCGCTCGCCGCCTTAAAAGAAGCGATGACCGCCGCCGCGGACATCGAGAGCCCGGCCTATCAGGACCTCGTCAACATCGATGGAATTGGTCCTGCCGCCGCCGCCGATATCACAAGTTTCTTCTCGGAGCCGCATAACGCCGCCATCATCGACGACTTGGACACCGAGCTTCAAATCGCCGATTTCGAAGCGCCCGCCAACACGGAGTCGCCCGTATCGGGAAAAACAGTCGTGTTTACCGGCGCGCTGGAACGGATGTCGAGAAACGAGGCGAAAGCCCGGGCCGAGGCCCTGGGCGCGAAGGTCGCCGGGTCGGTGTCGCGCAAGACCGATATGGTGATCATCGGTGCAGACGCGGGCTCCAAGGCACGCAAGGCCGAGGAACTCGGCCTCACCATCCTCGCCGAAGAGGAATGGCTGGCGCTGATCGGCGAAGCCTAAGCATCCGCGAGCGGACGGGTCGCCACCTGCAACCAGGTTGCCGTTTCCGCATCCATTTTTGGCATCAGACTATCGCGCACCCGTTTATGGTAGGCGTCCACCCAGGCGATCTCGCCCTCGGTCAGAAGTTCGCGCGCGATCAGGGTGCGGTCGATCGGCGCCAGGGTGAGCGTCTCGAACGCCAGCAGCGGGCGCTCCGCGCCCGCTACCGTATCGCAGGGCACGACCGTCACGAGATTTTCGATGCGGATGCCGTATGCATCCGTCTTGTAGTAGCCGGGTTCGTTCGAGACGATCATGCCCGGCCGCAAGGCAACCGAATTGCCGACCTTCGATATGCGCTGCGGCCCTTCATGCACGCCAAGATAGCTGCCGACACCATGGCCCGTGCCGTGATCGAAATCGAGCCCGGCCTGCCAGAGCGGCTGGCGCGCCAGCATGTCGAGCTGCGATCCCGTCGTGCCTTCGGGAAAAACCGCCGTCGCCAGGGCGATATGGCCCTTCAACACCCGGGTAAACCGGTCGCGCATTTCGTCGCTCGGCGTGCCCACCGCGATCGTCCGGGTAACGTCGGTGGTTCCATCCGGATATTGCGCACCCGAATCCAGCAGATACAGCTCACCCGTCCCGATCTGCCGGTCGGTGGCCTCGGACACGCTGTAATGCACGATGGCGCCGTTCGGGCCGGACCCGGAGATGGTCCGGAAACTCAGATCGCGGAACAACGCATCCTCCAACCGAAACGCCTTGAGCTTGTCAGCAGCCCCGATTTCCGTCAATCCGCCCGCCGGCGCGGCTTTAGCGAACCAGGCGAGAAACCGCGTCAGCGATGCGCCGTCGCGCAGATGGGCCTGACGGGTGCCCTCGGTCTCCACGTCGTTCTTGCAAGCCTTCGGCAGGGCGCAGGGATCCGCCTTCCGGATAACCCGCGCGCCCGCCTGCTCCAACCGGTCAAATATGAAGGACGCGGCACTGGCCTGATCCGCCTGCACCGCCGCACCGGCCTTGCCGAGCGCGTCCAGCGCCGGCGCAAATTGATCGGGCGCCTGTACCGACACCCCATTGCCCAGGTGTTGGCCGAGGCCCGGCGCCAATTTTCGGGGATCGATGAACACATCGACATCGCCGGATTTATGCAGAATCGCGAACGACAGCGGCAACGGCGTATGCGGAACGTCGCCACCACGAATGTTCAGCAGCCAGGCGATCGAGTCCGGCATCGTCAACACCGCGGCATCGACCCCGGCGCCGGCAAGCGCCTCACTCAGTTCCGTGCGCTTTTCCGGTGACGGCTTGCCCGCATAGGCGAGATCGTGCGGCACCACCGGCGCCAGCGGCGGCGCCGGCTGATCCTGCCAGACCGCATCGATCGGGTTGTCGTCCAGG
>CAYYBI010000478.1:0-11677 GCA_964469835.1 uncultured Rhodospirillaceae bacterium | reverse complement strand
CGCTGCGGTACTTCGTCGAGGGCCAGTTCTTCAACCAGGCGCTTCCATCAACGGTGGGGGGCGACGGAGTGCGGATGTTCCGCGTTTTTCGCAGCGGCTTGCGGCTGGAAACGGCGGTCAACGGTGTCATCCTCGACAGGGTGATCGGTCTGGCGAGCCTGATCCTGCTTGTCGCGCTGGCGCAGCCGTTGTTCTACGACCGGATCGACGATCCGACGGCGCGCGGGGCATTCACCGGTATTTTCGCGGCTGCCGCCGCCGCGGTCATCGGACTGTTGTTCATGGCTCGGTTTCCCGAGAAATGGCACCGTTGGGCGATCATACGGGGAATCGTTGCGCTCTCCCGTGCCGCGCGTCAGGCATTTTTGCGGCCGGCCGTTCTCGCACCCGTCGTGGGCGTGTCCTTGATCGCACATACTTTGGTTATCAGTGTATTTTACACCATCGCCATGGGCCTGGAACTTGCGGTGACGTTTGTCGATTGTTTCACGCTGGTGCCGGCGGTGTTGTTACTTGCCACCATTCCTATCTCGATCGCGGGATGGGGGTTGCGCGAAGGCGCGATGGTCGCGGCATTCGCTCTTATCGGTGTACCTGGCGGCGGGGCTGCGGCATTGTCGATATTGTTCGGCCTTGCCATGGTGCTTGCAAGCTTGCCGGGCGGGTTGTTGTGGCTGATGAGCGCCGAGCGGCCGGTGGGGGACATCGAGAGCCCGCCGGAAAAGGAGAGCCGTTCGGTTCAACCGTGACCGCTTGACCCCGATTGCCCGCACGGGTAGCACTGACCCGGGGGTCAGCACTCATGAAACGTGCGTTGATAACGGGAATAACCGGCCAGGACGGCTCATACCTCGCCGAACTTCTTTTGAACAAGGGGTATCAGGTGCACGGGATTATCCGCCGCGCCAGTACCTTCAACACGCGCCGGCTGGATCACCTCTATCGCGATCCGCACGATAAGACGGCGCGGCTGTTTCTGCACTACGGAGACATGTCGGACGGCACCGGATTACGGCGCATCCTCGAAGAGGCGCGGCCGCAGGAAATCTACAACCTCGCCGCCCAGAGTCATGTCATGGTGTCGTTCGAACAACCCGAATACACCGCCGATATTGACGCGACCGGCACGCTACGCCTGCTCGAGGCGTTGCGCGATCATTCGAATGGTGCGAAGGCGGAGATCCGGCTCTATCAGGCGGGATCGTCGGAGATGTTCGGCGATGCGCCGCCGCCGCAGAACGAGGCGAGCGCGTTCCGGCCTCGCAGCCCGTATGCGGTCAGCAAGGTCGCGGCCCATTGGTATGCGCGCAATTATCGCGAAGCCTACGGTATGTTCATCGCCAACGGCATTCTGTTTAATCATGAGAGCCCGCGCCGCGGTGAAACCTTCGTCACGCGAAAGATTTCGCGCGCGGTCGGTCGCATCAAACTGGGGCTGCAGGATCATCTGTATCTCGGTAATCTCGATGCGCGGCGCGACTGGGGATACACCGGTGATTATGTCGAGGCGATGTGGTTGATGCTGCAACAGGATGCGCCGGACGACTACGTGGTGGCCAGCGGCGAGGCCCATTCGGTTCGGCAGTTTCTGGAAACGGCGTTCGGCCATGCGGGGCTGGGTTGGCAGGATCATGTCCGGCTCGACGAGCGGTATCTGCGCCCGACCGAGGTCGACCACCTGGTCGGCGATGCCACAAAGGCGCACGACTCCTTGGCTTGGGCGCCGCGCGTCGGCTTTGAGGAGCTGGTTCGAATGATGGTGGATCATGATTTGGACTTGGCGCGGCGGGAGCGGACCTTGCTGGATGCCGGTCACGATCCGGCAGACGGGGAAGCATCCGATTACTGATTTGAACCCCGAATCGCGGATCTATGTCGCGGGCCATCGCGGTCTCGTCGGCTCGGCGATTCTGCGTGCCCTGCGGGATGGGGGATACCGGCAGATCGTCACGCGGCCGCGCGCCGAACTCGATTTGATGAGCCGGAAGGCGGTGGGCCGATTCTTCGAGCGGCAGAATCCCGAATATGTCTTCCTGGCGGCGGCAAAGGTCGGCGGGATACACGCCAACGCGACCTACCCGGCGGATTTTCTGTACGAGAACCTGACGATACAGAACAACGTCATCAATGCCGCGAAGGAGCACGGTGTCCGCAAACTGATGTTCCTGGGGTCGTCCTGCCTCTACCCAAAACTGGCGCCGCAACCGATCAAGGAAGACTACCTATTGACCGGGCCGCTCGAGCCGACCAACCAAGCCTATGCCATCGCGAAGATTGCGGGGCTGGAAATGTGCCGGGCGTTTCGGCGCCAGTATGATTTGAACGCGATCTGCCTGATGCCGACGAATTTGTATGGGCCGCGGGATAATTTCGATCTTGAATCCAGCCATGTCGTGGCCGCATTGATGCGCCGCGCCCATGAGGCGAAGCTGGACAATGCGTCCGAGTTGGTGGTCTGGGGGACCGGCCGGCCACGGCGTGAGTTTCTGCACGTGAACGATCTTGCGGATGCGGCGATTTTCCTGATGCGGGAATATGACGAGGAGGCACCGATCAATGTCGGCGTCGGTGCTGACGTGACCATTCGCGAATTGGCGCAAACCATCTGTGAAGTGGTCGGATATACGGGCCGCCTGGCGTTCGACCTTTCGAAGCCGGACGGCACGCCGCAAAAATTGCTCGACGTGACCCGGCTCACCGGTCTGGGTTGGACGGCCGATACCGCACTCCGGGATGGATTGGCGGAAACCTACGCGTGGTATCTGCAGGATGGCGGCGCAAAGGTCGGCTGAACCTCGCATGATGGGGCTAGTGCGCCGGTGAAGAATTTGGGTTCGGCGCCGGCAATCGGTTAAGCTTTCTTTCCAATAGCCAGGGGAGAGCCGAGCCATGAAACCGGAACGGGTTCGCGAAATCGTCATCCGATGGATGTTTCCGACCGAAGGCGGCAGCTATATGGGGGGATTGGAGGACCGTCCGGTTCTCGAATATTCACGCGGCAGCACGGTCGTTGACACCAACGGCAAATCCTACCTCGATTTTCAATCCGGTCAGATGGGCGGCGCGATCGGCCATCAGCATCCCCGGATCGTCGCGGTGATCGAGAAAACCATGCAGTCGATGATGCATGCGTCGAACACCATGCTCAACGTGCCCCGGTTACGCTTGCATGAAAGACTGGGCAAGTTGTTGCCGAAACCGCTCGAGAAATCGCTGTTCCTGGTCAGCGGCAGCGATTCGGTCGAAGGCGCGCTCGATCTCGCGCGGAAGGCGACCGGCGGCACCGACATTGTTGGGCTCCATGCGGGGCTGCATGGGTCGACCTCCTATCTGACGCGTTCGGTCTCCTTCAACTGGGATCGCAACAAGCACAGTATCGTCGCCCCGGCGACCGCCTCGGTGCTGACGCCGTATTGCTACCGCTGTCCGCTCAATCTCAAATTTCCCAAATGCGAATTGCAATGCTTCAAGACGAGCATGGAATTGGCGGATGCGAACTTCACCACCAAACCTGCTGGATTCATCGCCGAACCCATCCTCAGCGCCGGCGGCGTGATCGTGCCGCCTGAGGGATATTACAAGGCGGTCCGCGAAGCCTGCGACGCGCGCGGCATGATGCTGATATTCGACGAGGCTCAGACCGGCCTCGGCAAGACCGGCAAGATGTTCGGTTTCCAGCACGAGAAGGGCGTGAGCCCGGACATCATCGCCATCTCCAAGCATTTCGGCGGCGGGCTGCCGATCAGCGCCGTCTGTGCGACCGCGCCGGTGGCCGAGCGCGCCGTCGCCAACGGCTATTTCGCGACGCGGAGCCATGCCACCGATCCGCTGCTCTGTGCCGCCGGCGAGGAAAGCCTCAAGATCGTGGTCGAAGAGGACATGCCTGGGCGGGCCACGCGGATCGAACGCCGCATCAAACGCGCGGTGCGGAAAATGGCCAAGGAATTCGATCTGATCGGCGACATTCGGGGCCGCGGCGTTTTGCTCGGCATCGAATTGGTCACCGACCGCAAGCGCAAGACGCCTGCCAACGACGAAACCCAGGCGATCTATGACTATTGTCTCGATCATGGTCTGATCTTTCAGGTGCGCGGTGTGCGGGCGCTGAAGAATGTGATCCGGCTGGTGCCGCCGATGACCACCACGGACGTGGAGGTGGACCAGGCGATGTCGATCCTCTATGACGCCTTCAAGGCGGTGAGCCGGACGCGCCGGCAAACGACGGCGCGCCTGGCCGCCGAATGAAAAAGCGCCGGCGCGTTTGACGCAGACCGGCGGGGAGCAGGAAATCGTGCAAATTGACACCCCCTATTTGATGTTTCTGGGCGATGCGCCCGATCAGCTCGCGGCCAAGACCGCCTTTGGCGTGGCCTATTGGCGACCGGAAATCTGCGTCGGCCAGCTGCGGCTGGACGGCTGTAACGCCGACGTCGGGTTGCCGGACATGACCCTGGCGGAGGGGCGCGCGGCCGGTGCGCGTACGCTGATCGTCGGCGTCGTCAATCAGGGCGGCGTGTTCGGCGAGGACTGGGCCACCACGCTGCATGCGGCGGTGGAAATGGGCATGTCGATCGCCAGCGGTCTTCACGCCAGTCTTACCGAGATTCCCGGCCTGGCGGAGGCCGCCGCCGCCAAGGGTGTGCAGTTGCTGGACGTACGCCATCCGACGCAGTCATTTCAGACCGGCCGCGGGCACAAGCGCAGCGGCAAGCGACTGCTCACCGTCGGCACGGATGTTTCCGTCGGCAAGATGTTCACCTCCCTGGCGCTCGAGCGCGAGCTGCGCGGCCGCGGCATCAAGGCGGATTTTCGCGCGACCGGCCAGACCGGGATCTTCATTGCCGGTGCGGGGGTTTCGGTGGATGCGGTGGTGTCGGACTTCATTTCCGGCGCCACGGAATGGCTCTGCCCGGACAATGATCCGGATCATTGGGACATCGTCGAAGGGCAGGGCTCGCTGTTTCACGCGGCCTATGCCGGGGTGACGCTGGGCTTGCTGCATGGCGCGCAACCGGACGCGATCGTCCTGTGCCATGCGCCCGGGCGGCCGCATATGCGCGGCACACCGACGATCCAGACCCCAAGCCTGACCGCAACGATCGAGGCTAATCTTTCCGCGGGTCGCCTGACCAATCCGGATATCCGCTGCATCGGCGTTTCGATCAACACTTCCGGACTATCCGAAGAGGAGGGTGCCCGGATATTGCGGGAAGCAACGGACGAGACCGGTCTGCCGGCGGTCGATCCGGTGAAGACCGGGGTCGGGCCATTGGCGGACGCCTTGTTTACATGATCGTGTTCGCATGAAACTGACCGCCGACCGCGAAATTTGGCCGCTCGCCAACCCGTTCACGATTTCCCGCGGTAGCCGCACCGAAACCGAAATCGTGGTCGCGACGCTGTCCGATGGTGCCGATACCGGCCGGGGCGAGTGCATGGCGAATGCCCGCTATTCAGAAACGCAGGAGTCGGTAATCGCGGATTTGCAGGCGATCGCGCCGCGTCTAGCCGATGGTGGGCTCGACCGGGTGGCCCTGCAGTCCGCCATGCCGGCGGGCGCGGCGCGCAACGCGCTCGATTGCGCGTTTTGGGATTTGGAGGCGAAACGGTCCGGCCGGCCGGTTTGGGCGCTCGCGGGATTGCCGGAACCGCATCCGGTCGAAACCGCGTACACCTTGAGCCTGGATTCGGCGGAAAACATGGGGTCGGCGGCGCGCACACACGCGTACCGTCCGGTGTTAAAGCTCAAGCTGACCGGCGATGGTGACCTCGAACGCGTCGCGGCCGTACGTGAAAACGCCCCAAACGCCCGTTTGATCGTCGATGCCAACGAAGGATGGCGTCCCGAAATGGTCGAGCCGTTCTCCCGCGAACTGGAAAAACTGCATGTGCAGTTGATCGAGCAGCCGCTGCCGGCGGATGCGGATGCCGCGCTGGCCGGCATGGCGCATCCGATCCAGATTTGCGCCGATGAATCATGCCATACGCGTGACGATGTCGATCGATTGGCGGGGCTTTACGATGTCGTGAATATCAAGCTGGACAAGACAGGGGGGCTGACCGAGGCGCTGGCGCTGCGCGATGCGGCGCTACAGGCCGGCCTCGGCATCATGGTCGGCTGCATGGTCTCGACCTCACTGGCGATGGCGCCCGCCCTGCTGGTGGCGCAGGGGGCCGGGTTCGTCGATTTGGACGGCCCGTTGCTCCTGGCGCGTGATCGCGAGCCGCCCATGCGCTTCGACGGTAGCACAATTCATCCCGCCGACCCGGCGCTGTGGGGCTAACGGCCCCGACGGCGCGCCGAGCGGGCGGCCCCCCGAGGGCGTAGGCATACACCTTCGGGCAATTGGTCGCTATTTCCGTCGATTGTAGGCCCAGGAGCGGGCCAGGTTCTGCGCCTTTCGCTGCGCCTTAACCCCGCGCGGCGGCCATTTTGCTAAATATTTTGCGGGTGGGCGTCCCTCCGCGTCTGCCGTACGCTTTCTCAGTCCTGAATTGCGCGCCCGGCTGCGATAGGCGGTTAATTTCATTCTATGTGCGTGATCGATCCGCCGGGCGGCGCGCTTCAGGTGACGGCCCTTGCGTGTACGTGCAGCCAGATGCGGTTTGGAGCGCGCGGCCGTACGCGTCGGTTGCGGTCTGATTTTCCGCCATTCGTCATAGACTTTTCGAAGGTAGGGTTTCTGCCGCAACGGCGTTGTCGAATGATAATGCTGTACCGCCTGCCGCCAGGATCCGTGTGTGCGTTTCAGCGATATGAGGAATTTCGCAGCGTAGGCGGCGTTGTGTCCCGGATCGAGCGCCTGCTCCAGCGAACGGAACGCTTTCGGGTGATGCATCAAGTTGACCTGCATGCAGCCGACATCGATGCTGCGAATGCCGCGACGCTGCAAGCGTCTGATTTCGGCTGCCGCGGCCTTTTTCGAGGCCAGATGTCGGCCCGTTCCTTCCGCATTGAGGGTCCATGGCCAGGCAATCTTTGCCCGCCGCTGACTTTCCCACTGGCCCGATTCGACCCGGGAGATGGCATGCATCAGGCCGCGTGGAATATTGAGGCGGGTTTCCTGGCGCGCCACGGCGGCTTCGCATAGGTCCCAGCCCGGATTTGCGGCCGATACTTTGCTCTGCAACGCCGTTGCTGGTTCCGGCGCACCGGTCAACGCGGCGGCCAGAACGAGGCTCGAGAAAATGATGCGTCGGTGAAGCGGCATATAAAGACCTCCCGCTGCGAACGCACGCAAGCGTCATGCCAATCACCGGCCGGGTGGCGGATTAGCGGTGCGGGAGTGTTTCGGCGCCCGTGCCAAGCGGGCGCTGCATTAGCACCACGTCGACCCAGCCCCCGTGCTTGAACCCGGCCGCCGGCAGGCGGCCGACCCGCGCGAAACCGAGACTGGCGTGCAGGCCGATCGAACCATGGTTCTGGCTATCGCCGATTACGGCGATCATCTGGCGCAATCCTAGTTGGGTACAGCGCTCGATCAGAGCCGAGAGCAAGAGACGCCCGATACCGCGACGGGGCCGGTCCGGATCCGCATACACGGAATCCTCGACGGCGAAGCGGTAGGCCGGGCGGGGCCGGTAGGCGGCGGCGTAGGCAAATCCCTCGATCCTGCCCGCATTGTCTTCCGAGGTGCAAACCAGATAGGGCAGGCCCGCATCGCGGACGGTACGCCAGCGTCGAAGCATTTCAGCGGTTTCCGGCGGGGTTTCCTCGAAGGAGCCGAGGCCGTGCAGCACGTGATGCGCGTAGAGTGCCTGGATCGCGGTAAAGTCCGATTTTTCGGCGTCGCGCAACCGCAAGTTGGGCATGGTTTCTACAAACTCCCGCTGGCTGGACAAAAGCGACCGAATCTCGGTTTGATCGGCCTGGAAGGTGTGGAAATGCTGTTCTTTTTTACCCTTTGGAAAGATAAGCGACGGTAAAACTAACACAGGACGAAACCAAGCAATTTGTCCGGCCGAACACCGCGCCGGACCGAAGCAGTCGAGCGACCCTAAATGCGCGAAAATGTGGCCCAGTGCCGGGTGCCTCAGATCCTCATTGTCGAGGATGACGAGGCAATGCGGGAATTCCTCCTCGAGGCGATCTCGCGGTCCGGTTATTACGTCGAGGCGGTGCCGGATGGCACCGAGGCCTTGCTGCGTGTCGAATCGGGTCAGTTCGACCTGCTGCTGACCGATATCCGCATGCCCGGCCTCGACGGTCTCGAACTGGTGCGCCAGGCACGGCGGCACGACCCGGCGCTTGGGGTCCTGCTGGTCACTGCCTATGCTCAGGA
This sequence comes from uncultured Rhodospirillaceae bacterium, assembly GCA_964469835.1. Classification (GTDB taxonomy): domain Bacteria; phylum Pseudomonadota; class Alphaproteobacteria; order UBA8366; family UBA8366; genus JAOTYV01. Next base: position 3,395 of record CAYYBI010000478.1, on the reverse strand, counting down.
TGCGCTCGACATCAACGATCTGGAAGGCAGCAAGACGGACGTCCTGTCCAAGCCCTTCAACCTCAACGAACTGATCCACCGGGTCGAGACGTTTCTGGCCGCCTGATCCGCCGGGATTTTCGGAATTGGCCGGTCCGTCATTCGGACCCTTGCGCGCTGCGGCGGTTTGGTGCTAATTCCCGTGCGCCCTATTGGGGTTCCCGACAGGCGTTGGTATCGCGAAATTCGGTATCGGATGGGCGCGTAGCTCAGCGGGAGAGCACTACGTTGACATCGTAGGGGTCACTGGTTCAATTCCAGTCGCGCCCACCATCCTCACCTGAAAAATTCAGAAAATCCGACAGGACGAACGACGGAGACGCCGCTTTGCCGTCGTTCCTGGTTAACCGCTTCCTAACGATTCGGTGGGATCGTGTGTCCTGACGGTCTTCGCGTTCGCTTGCGGACCCGACAGCCACGGAGATGCCCCATGATTCGCCCGGTCCTTCGACTCGCCGCCATCGCCGCCATTCTTCTGCCGATTGTCGGCTGCGCGGGTCCGCAGGGCGATACCGTTGCCTCGCAGCGCCAGGCGGCGCAGAACATGCGCAGTGACACCTTGCGCGAGCTCTACAAGATCGAGCCGGGGTCCCGGCACGCAATTCGGCACGCGGCCGGTTATGCGGTGTTCAGTAATGTGGGCGTCAACATCTTCTTCGTTTCCGGCGGCAACGGCTATGGCGTCGTCCGGGACAATCGCTCCGGCGGGTACACCTATATGAAGATGGTCAGTGGCGGCCTGGGTATCGGCCTCGGCGTGAAGGATTTCCGCGGCGTCTTCGTCTTCACCAAGCGCACGGCAATGCACCAGTTCGTGAATGAGGGCTGGGACGCCAGCGGCCAGGCGGACATCGCCGCCAAGGCCGGCAAGAAGGGTGGTGCGCTGGCCGGCGCGGTCGACGTGGCGCCGGGCATCAAGCTTTATCAGATCACCAAGAACGGCCTCGCGCTCCAGGCGACCATTCAGGGCACGAAGTTCTGGAAGGACGACGATCTCAACCGCCAAGTGGCCAAGCGCCGGCGGTGATACGCTCCGGCGCCGGCCCCTTACGTCCGGCGTCATTTCCTCTGCGGACCCAAGCTCAGGCGGTTTCGAACCGGCGCGTTTAGCCTATGTTGAAGGCGAGCGCGGCGCCCTGAAAGGATGTCGATGCGGTTCTTTGCGGCCGCCTCCGATTGACGTGACAATGCCAGATGATCGTATGGACATCGGTCAATCGCGGCACTATCGCCAATCCAGGCGGCGTTCGCGATTACCCGGTATCCACAGATGACGGCGCTATCATGCGGCTTGCGGCGGCCGCATATTCTTGGCAAACACGGACTTTTCCGGAGAGAGTTCTCACCCGTGAAGCTTCAAAAACTTACCCGCTACGGCTTTCGGTCCCTGACCGGGAAGCCGCATGAAAAGAAGGATTTCGCCTTCTACGTGATGAATCAGTTGGCGAAGTGGCTTGATATGCGGATTTACAACAAGCACACGAATTGGCAGGACGACCAGGAGTTCCTGGAGGTTATGCGCCGCTTCGATTCACATTATCCCAGGGTCAAGGAGCGCCAATTCTTCCTTTACAATCTGGCCCGCAGCCTGCGCCGCCTTCCGGGGGAAACGGCTGAGTGCGGCGCCCTCGGTGGGGCGTCAAGTCATGTCATCATGTCGGCTTTCGAAGATGACCGCCCGCACCATATCTTTGATTCTTTCAGCGGGCTGTCGCGGCCGAGCGAGCACGATAAACCTGAGACCGAGAGCGTACGCGCCCTGCAAGAGGGGGAATTCGCCAGCCCTCTGGAAGAAACCCGGCAAAATCTGGCCGCCCATCCTCAGGGGCTTTTCTACAAAGGCTGGATTCCGGAGCGCTTCGAAGCGGTGGCGGACAAGCAATTCTGCCTGGTGAGCATCGATGTCGACTTCTACCAGCCGACGCGCGATTCCTTCGCTTTTTTCTTTCCGCGCCTGGTGCCAGGGGGCGCCATAGTATGCGATGACTACGGGTTTCGAACCTGCCCGGGCGCAAAAAAGGCAATGGACGAAGTGGCCGAGGGCCTCGGCCGCAAAGTCATCCATATCCCGACCGGGCAAGGTCTGATTCTCAAGTAGTGGCCCGGATACGCTGTGCGACAAGCGGGGCCGTCCGGGTGGGTGTGAGGAATTAACCTTGACCCCTGCGGGAATCCCGCAAATACATGGGCCATGTTTGGCATACTGCGCATCTTCTATGGCGCCAAGGGAACGAAGCCCTGGCTTGTCCTCGTCTGCTTGCTCTTGGCCGGCGTCGCCGAAGGCGTCGGCCTGGCGACCTTGCTGCCGCTGCTTTCCCTGACCATCAACGACGGGGCCACCGAGACTTCCGCCGTCGCGGGCTACGTCGAGTCGGCACTCGCCTATTTCGGGCAAACGCCGGAACTGAAGCTGCTGCTCTCCCTGGTGGTCGGTGGCATCATGATCAAGTGCCTGCTGACGATGGCCGCCATGCGCTACGTCGGCAATGCCTTGGCGGAGGTGGCAACCGGCCTGCGCGCTGAGCTGATCATGAGCCTGCTGAACGTTCGCTGGGCCTATTTCACCCACCAGCCGTTGGGCCGCATCTCCAATGCGGTGAGCGTCGATGCGACGCGTGCCGGCAATGCCTATCTCATGGCCGCCAACTTTCAGGTCAATGCCATCCAGACCGCGATCTACAGCATCGTTGCCGCCCTGGTTTCATGGCAGTTGGCCCTGGCGGCCTTGGTGGTCGCTGGTGGCATCGCGATGTCCCTGCACTTTCTGGTGCGCATCAGCAAAAAAGCCGGCCGGCGCCAGACCGAGCGCACTTCGGAGCTGGTGATCTACCTGAGCGATGCGCTCAGCAACATCAAGCCGCTGAAGGCCATGGCCAAGGCGGGCAAGTTCAGCAATCTCTTCCAACGTAAGATCGAACAGTTGAAACGCGCCCTGCGCCGCCAAGTGGTGAGCCAATATGCGCTCAAATACCTTCAGGAGATGCTGATTGCCCTCACCATAGCGGCCGGTTTCTACATCGCTACCACCGGCTGGAACGTGCCCGTCTCACAGCTGCTGGTGATGGGATTGCTGCTTTTCCGGGCGGTGGCCAGTGTCGGCAAGATGCAGCGCCAATTCCAGAAGGCGCTGCTTCTGGAAAGCCCCTATTGGGCGATGCGTGGACTGATCGACGAGGCCGAGGCGGAGCGCGAGCCCAATCCCGGTGGCGCCACGCCGACGCTGGACCAGGGCTGCCGCTTCGAGGGTGTCTCCTTCGCCCACGCCACCGACAAGGTGCTCGACCGCGTGAACCTGGATATTCCGGCGGGCGGCCTGACCGTTATCACAGGCCCCTCCGGCGCCGGCAAGACGACGC
>CAYYBI010000477.1:0-6044 GCA_964469835.1 uncultured Rhodospirillaceae bacterium | reverse complement strand
CGTGATTGTCATCGGTGGCGGTGTCATCGGCGCCTCTACCGCATTTCATCTCAAGCAACTCGGTGCGGGCCGCGTTTTGATGCTGGAGCGCAATGAGATCTGCACGGGCGGGACGGCGAAATCCTGCGCCATCTGCCGCAGCCACTATTCCATTGCGACCAACACGGAACTGGCGGTCAAAAGCCACGACATCTTCCGAAACTTTCCGGAGTATGTCGGTGCCAAGGATGCGGCGAGCGGCTGGGTCGAATCCGGCTACCTGATCCTGGCCGGCGAGGCGATGGCCGACTCTCTGAGCGGAAACTTGCGCATGCAAGCGGGCGTTGGCGCCGAAACCTTCGAGATATCAAAGGCCGAGGCGACGAAGCTCCACCCGCTTCTTAATTTGGATGATGTTTCGATCGTCGGTTATGAGCCCGACTCCGGCTATGCCGATCCGTATCTGACAACCACCGGCTTCGTGAGCGGCGCCCGCGCGCTCGGAGTCGAGGTCAAGCCCGGTACGCCGGTTACCGGCCTGTTACGGGACGGCGACCGCGTCACCGGCGTACAAACCCCGGCGGGAGACTTTCATGCGGGCATCGTGTTCTCCGCGATCGGGCCGTGGAGCCAGTTGTATCGGGACTGGCTTGGTCTTGAACTTCCTCTCGAAGTTTCCAAGCATGTCGTTCTGACCTTCCGGATTGCGGAGGACTATCGGCGTACGCTGCCAATCGTCAAAGACTTGACGGTCGAAAACAAAATGTATTTCCGCCCGGCGTCCGGGGGCGTCGTGCTGGTCGGAACCGGGGATCACGGTGATCCCTTGGCCGAGGCCGACGATCTCGACGAAAACGTATCCGATGATTTCGTGTTGCTGCAAGGCGGCCAGATCGCCAACCGCATGCCGGAGTTTGCGGAAGGCCAACTGGTCGATTCCTGGACTGGACCGTATGACATCCCGCCGGACTGGAACCCGGTGCTGGGACCGGTCGACGGCATCGAGGGGTTCTATATCGCCTATGGATTTTCCGGCCACGGGTTCAAGCTCGCGCCGATGCTGGGCAAAGTCTTGGCGCAGGATATCCTGGGTCAAGACACGGACGTAAGCATCGGCGCCTACGGATTCGGCCGGTTCGCCGAAGGCAAGCTTTTGACCGGTGCGTATGGCATCGGGTCGATTTCGTGACCTGAGGCGCTGAACGCCCATTCGATGCCATATAGGGTAACGTTTATGCAGGAAGGGAACGAGACATGGCCAGGGTACGCGACGTGGAAATCGAGGAGGTGCCGGACGAGATCCACCCGGTCTATGCACGGTTCGCCAAGGATTACGGCCCCTTCCTGAATCAGGTGAAGGTGTTTGCGCATCGCCCGTCGGCGGTGAAGCACCTCATGGGGATGTTGCTCGATTTCGCCGACGAGGCGGTGCTGCCGAAGCGGTATCTGGAGATCGCCTTGGTCGTCGTCTCCAAACTCAACGAGTGCACCTATTGCGTAGCCCATCATGCGCCGCGCCTGACCGAGCAGGGGTTGGCCCCGGAAACCGTCGCGAACATCCTGGAGCCGGAGTGCCCGGGCCTCGACCCGGTCGACCGGCTGGTGCGGGATTATGCGGTGCAGGTCGAGACCAAGCCGCAATTCATGCGGGACGCGATCTTCGACGAATTGCGCGCGCATTTCAGCGAGGCGCAAATCGTCGAATTGACGCTGCGGACCGCATTGTGCGGGTTCTTCAACCGGTTCAACGACGCGCTTCAGATCGGCATCGAGGATGGCGTGGTGGAAGAGATGCTGGCGAAGGGCGGCAAGGCGGAAGACCTGCCCGACCACGCGGCGGCGGGGGACTGATCATGTATGGCGCGCGCGGACGGATCGGATTGATGGTGCCGACCGGCAATACCACAATGGAGCCGGAACTCAACCGGATGCTGCCGGACGGCGTGTCGCTGCACGCCAACCGCGTTTATCTGGAAAACGTAACGCCCCGGGCACTGCGCGCCATGGAAGATGAGGCGGTCGCGAGTGCGGGCGGGCTTGTCGCCTGCGGTGTCGGGGTGATTGCCTTCGGGTGCACCTCGGGCAGTTTCGTCGGCGGCGCTGGATATGATAAAGGCTTGATCCGCCGCATCGAGGACGCTACCGGTATCGCCGCGACGACCACCACATCCGCCGTTCTGTGCGCATTACGGGCGCTTGGGATCGATCGCATTGCGATGGCGACGCCGTATACCGACGCGGTGAACGACCTCGAGAAGACATTCCTGCAATCGCAGGGAGTTGAAGTGGTCCACATGGCCGGTGGTGGATTGATCGAGACGCCGGATATTCAGAATTGCGACCCGGCCGTCTCCTTGGTACGCGCGCGGGAGGTCGACCACGACCGGGCGGAGGCGGTGTTCATTTCGTGCACGGGCTTCCGGACGATCGAAAACCTTGCACAATTGGAGAAGAACCTCGGCAAGCCGGTAATAAGCGCCAATCAATGTACGCTCGCAGAGTGTCTCCGAATACTTGGTGTCCATGCGGTCCAGCCCGGATACGGCAGTCTTTTCGAGCGCGTGTTTGCGGTGGCCGGGACCCGGCCCCTGGAACATGCGGCGGGCTAGCCGGTAGCGTTTTGAAACGCGCATCAGGTTTCATCAGCCTGCGGCTCGCGTTCTACTATGCCGCCTTTTTCGCGGTGGTCGGCGTGTCGATGCCGTATTGGCCGGTCTGGCTGGCGAGCCGGGGGCTCGATCCGGTCGATATCGGCATCGTGCTCGCGGTCGGGCGTTGGGCCAGCATCGTGACGACGCCGATGGTCGCACAATTCGCGGACCGTAGCGGTGAGCGGAAACGACTGTTGATCCTGCTGACCTGCGGCCTGTTCCTCAGTTACCTGCTGTACGGATTTGCCGTCGGCTTCTGGGCCATTCTTTTGATTGCCATTCCGGCGGCGATGTTCCGGGGGGCGATCAACCCGGTCGGCGACAGCCTGACCATGACCAATGCGTCCCGTGGCCGCACCGACTACGGCCGCGTGCGTCTATGGGGGTCGGTGACCTTTATCCTGGCGTCCTTTGCGGGCGGGGAGATGTTGGCGCGTTGGGACGAGGATGTGGTGCTGTGGGCGATCCTGGCGCTGATCGGGCTGGGGGTTGTCAGCTGCTTTTTCCTGCCGGACACCGCGGTGGAACGCGCACCAAAGCGGCGCGGCGCATTCTGGCTGTTGGTGCGGAACCCAGTGGTCCTATGTTTCCTCGGCACGATGGCGCTGCTGTCGAGCAGCCATGCGGTGATCTACGCCTTCGGCACGCTGCATTGGCGGCAAGCCGGCGTAAGCGATCGGATGATCGGTTTGCTGTGGTCGGAAGGCGTGGTTGCGGAGATCCTTCTATTCGCCTTCGGGGCCGCGGTGGTGCGCCGCATCGGCGTCCTCAACCTAATGCTGCTGGCGGCGCTCGGCGGACTGATCCGCTGGACGTTGCTCGGCAGCAGCACCGAGCTGCCGGTCCTGCTGTCCGTCCAGGCGCTGCACGGTCTGACTTTCGGTGCGGCCCATTTGGGGGCGATGCATTTCATCGCGCAGGCGGCGCCGGCCGGTTACTCGGCGACGGTTCAGAGCCTCTACAACGCAATCGCGATGAGCGCGGCGATCGCCATCGCCGTGCCGCTGTCGGGTCCGCTATTCGAAGCGGTCGGCGGACAGGCCTATTACGCGATGACGGTGCTGTCGGTTGCGGGCGGCTGTGGGGCGTTGATCCTGCGCCGGCTGTGGGATGGCGATCGGCTCGCGTTGCCCGAAGGGCCTTCGCCTACTTGACGGATTTCAAATAGGCGATAACGTCGGCGCGATCCTTGGGCTTGCGGAGTTTCAGGGTCATCGTCGACCGCTTTTTCTCTCCCGCGATGGCGGACAGGTATTTCGATGGGTCGGTCAAATACGTGGCGAGCTTATCCTCATCCCAGGCGAACGGCGCTTTGGCGCAGGCCGCCTTATACACCGAGGAGTGCCGCGCCTTAGGCACAGAGCCGCATTGCCGGCCGACGACGCCGAACAGGCTAGGCCCGATCCTATTTACGCCTTGCACCGGCGAGTGACATGCCTTGCATTTGTTGAATACTTTCTTGCCTTTGGTCGCATCACCCGCGATGGCGGATGCCGAGCCCATGACAAACATGGAAATGCCGGCAATAAGGGCGATCAGTTCGTTGGATCGGCTCATAGTCTCAAAGTCTCCTGTTCCGATTCGTCATATTGCGTGGGCAAAGCCCAACTGAATGCGACCGTATTCGCTGCGCCGCAGGTAAGTATTCGGTTTTGGATTGTCAGTCAAAGACTGGGAATAATCCGCGAATTTCCGCGTTTTGGGAAGCTACTAGAATGTGGATTGTGACGGCACGACTTCTATCACAATCACGTGAAAAAGAGTGAGTCCCTGCTCGGGCGACACGGTATTAGGCTAGCGAACGATATTCGAAATCGGCGGCGCGGGTCACCGGTAGCCACGACACCTGATGGAGGACTCTATGCAACTAAGGGCTAAAATGCTCACGTCTACGGTAATACCTCTCGCCGTCGCGGCCGGTGTCGGCGGCGTTGTCGCCGTGGGATCGGTGCTGATCCATACGGCGAACGCCAACCCCAGCGCGGCCAAGAAGATGATCAATCCAGCTGCCGCGAAGCGTCCCGGAGTCCAGGTCGCGGCATGCAATCCCTGTAAGGCGAAACGCGGCTGTAATCCGTGTGCCGCGAGAGGCTGCAACCCATGTGCGGCAAAGCGCGGGTGTAATCCCTGCGCGGCCAAGGGCTGCAACCCTTGTGCAGCCAAAGGCTGCAATCCTTGCGGTGGGGCTTGTAATCCGTGCGGTGGCGGTGCCGCGAAATATAGCGCGCGCTGTGTCATTCCGCGGCTGAAAACGGCGGCCCTGTGCAACCCGTGTGCGGCCAAGGGCTGCAATCCCTGTGCGGCGAAAAAAGCCTGCAATCCGTGCGCAGCCAAGCGTGGGTGTAACCCGTGTGCGGCCAAGGCCTGCAATCCCTGTGCGGCGAAGAAAGGCTGCAACCCATGCGCAGCCAAGGGCTGCAATCCGTGTGGCGGCGCCTGTAACCCGTGTGGCGGTGCTGCGCAAATCGATTTGACCGCGGCGGAAGCTAAGTCGGCCTATGACTGCATCTTGAAAGAGATGGGGCAAGCCTATGGCAAGTCCGGCCTTTGGGTGGCAAAGACCTATGCGGGCTGGAAGCGGTATAGCAAGGTGGCCTATCAATCCGCCACTCATGGCAATCGGTTCGTTCAGAACTACGCCAATCCGCAAGGAAGCCGATACGGCCGGTTTGAAAAGGCGGGCAAGATGCCGGCGGGCTCTTATCTGGTAAAAGACAGCTTCACGGTAAGCAAAGACGGCAAAATCGGTGCCGGCCCGTTGTTCGTCATGCGCAAGATGAAGGCCGGCTTCAATGCCGCGAGCGGCGACTGGAAGTATGCGATGGTCATGCCGAACGGCGCCTTCTTCGGTGAGACCAACGGGAAGAACTCGAAAAACATGAAGTTCTGTATCGATTGCCACATCACCGTGGCGGAGGATCAGGACTCGATGATGTTCCTGCCGGAGAACGTTCGCAAGTAAGAGCGTATTCCGGCATTCAAGGGTTCAACGGAGGGCGGGTTTCATCGGGAACCCGCCCTTTCTAATTGTAGGCGAAAGCGATGCGTCACATTTTGATTTCCTTGATTGTGCTGGGGTCGTGCGTGACGCCCGTCCGCGCGGATTTCATGAACGCACTGTCCGCCTATGACGCGGGCGCCTATGGGGTGGCCTTTACCGAATGGCGTCGCCTAGCGGAGTCCGGCGATATCGACGCTCAAGTCGCCTTAGCCGGATTGTACGAGGCGGGCCTCGGCGCACCCCGGGACGACCGCGCCGCTGCGCGCTGGTACGAACGGGCGGCCCAACGGGGCAATATGGTCGCGCGCCTGAATATTGGCGATTTATACAGCCGCGGCATCGGTGTCGCACGCGACCGCGCCCTGGCGTGGTATTGGCTCAGCCTTGCAGCGGAAGGCGGTAGTGACTGGGCC
>CAYYBI010000476.1:0-5831 GCA_964469835.1 uncultured Rhodospirillaceae bacterium | reverse complement strand
CGGCGGCCCGCGAGGCCGACCTGGTGCTTGCGGTTGGCACCCGAATGGGCGAGATGACGCGCCTCGGCGGGGCCGTGCCGGCGGCGGGGGCGCGGCTGGTGCATGTCTATCCGGACGCGGGGAAGATCGGCTTGACCGTCCCGGCGACTCTGGGCGTGGTCAGCGAAGCCACGCCGTTTCTAGAAGCGCTCGCCGGCCAGAATGCGCCGCCGCCCTCCGACAAGCGCAAGGCCTGGGTCGAAAAAGCGCATGCGGGGTACGAGGACTCCGCACGGCTCGTCGTGCGGGATGCGCCGGACGGTGTGGATTTCGGGCATATGATTGCCGCGATGCAGGATCAGTTGAGCGACGATGCGGTGATTACGTCGGATGCCGGGAGTTTCGCCAGTTGGATGCACCGGCATTACCGGTTCAAGTCGACGCAAACGCTGCTTGGTTCGGAAGCCGGCGCGATGGGCATGGGGGTGCCCGCGGCGGTTGCGGCAGCGTTGCGGCATCCGGACCGGCAGGTCGTGGCCCTGGTCGGGGACGGCGGCGTGCTGATGACCGGATCGGAGCTTGCCACCGCGGTCAAGGAAAAGGCGAAGATCCGCGTGGTGATTTCCAACAACGGTCACTACGGCACGATCCGCCTGCACCAGGAAATGCACTATCCGGGGCGGACCGCCGGGACCAACGATCTGGTAAATCCGGATTTCGCGGCCTGGGCGCGGGCATTCGGGGCCACGGGTATCACGGTCAATAAACCGGAAGAAGCGGCGGCGGCCTTGAAGGAGGCGCTGGCGGCGGATGGCCCCGCGGTGATCGACGTTCATACCAGTCTCGAGAACGTCGATTCGGCGAACACCATCTCCGATCTTCGGGCCGGCTGAACCAAAAGGGGCCGGTGTGAGCCATTACTGCGATAGCGCGCCGGGACATCCGCAGCACGGACCGTATCACGATACGGAATACGGCTTCCCGGCGCGAGACGACGCCGTCCTGTTCGAGCGACTGGTGCTGGAAATCAATCAGGCCGGTTTGTCCTGGCTAACCATTTTGAAGAAACGGGATGCCTTCAGGACAGCGTATGCGGGGTTCGACGTCGACCGTGTGGCCGCCTTCGGTGAACAGGATCGGGCGCGATTGCTGGCCGATGCCGGGATCATCCGTAACCGGCTAAAGGTGAACGCCGCCATTGAGAACGCTCGGCGAATTCAAGTACTCCGCGATTGCCACGGCGGATTCGCCGACTGGCTGGATACCCATCATCCGATGTCGAAAGGCGACTGGGTGAAATTGTTCCGTAAGACTTTCTTATTTACCGGCGGAGAAATTACCGGCGAATTCCTGATGAGCCTTGGCTATCTGCCTGGCGCGCATCGGGACGAATGCCCCATAATGAAAGAAATAACCAGCCATCGTCCCCGATGGCTGGAAATTTCTTCGAGTTTTTGGAAATAGCAAAGCGCGAAATCTAACCGAACGTCTTCAGCCTTTTTTGCCTTCTGCAATCTTATTGGCCATATAATCGATCATTTCCAACACCTTCTCGTCGACGAGAATGCGCTTTTCCGGTCCACCGCCCGATACCACCCGTGCTTCCACGGCAAACAGATCGATGTTGTAAAGGTCGACCGAGAATGCACCAAGCCGGTTGACGGCCGCGCGTACATTCGGATTCGTGGTAGAGATATTGTCGGATTTCAGGATTGTTCGGAAGGTCAGTTCCGTTCCTAACGCACAGTGCCCTTTAATCAATCCGAACGATTCGCCGCCGATGTCCAATCGTGCAACGACAACACTGTCGTTTCGCTGTTTGATGCCTAGCTTGGCAAGCTTTTCTGCCAAATGCGCGGTGAATTTCTTGGTGTCGTTCAAATCGCATGATTTGGCGGTTGGTGAGAACGAAACCTTGATATTGTTGTATCCCGTGATCTCTTTGATCGCGTTCCCGGCAAACGCACCTGTCGGAAACAGCAAACAAAGAAACGTTATGATTACCTTGTTCATTTTAAACTCCATAGCTTGAGAAAACCCTTCTTCGTTTCGCGCCATATTACGCGAGTCTGCTGCGCAAGTTGCGCTCGAATGCACCTTTGTTCGCAAATATGGCCTTGCATGGCATTCTTGGCAATTCCACCTTCAGGTGAGCACGTAGCGCCAGTAGGGCGCAATTGTGTTTTAACCCGTTATCGTTGCGCGTCCTTCTTGCCCTCTTTGTAAGCGGCTTCCTCGGACTTTTTATGCTTGTCATAGAGGTAGCCCCCGATAAGCCCGACACCGGCGCCAATGCCGGCTCCAAGCGCGGCATTGCCCGAGAGCGCGCCGACTATTGCGCCCGCCGCGGCGCCTCCGGCGGTGCCGCCACCGACCCGCTTTTCCGTAGCACTCATACCCGAACAACCGGCGACAAGAAACACACACACGGTCGCTGCCAAGACGCCTCTATTTATTCCGACTCTCGCCTTCGTTGTCATCGGTATCTCCTATCTAGTCAATTCTTGCAGGGGTAGGTTTCGCCGAGATAGCGGAACAGAACGTCAATCGCTATGCCGTCGTTGTATTTCGGATTGTTTTTTAACCATGCGATGAATCCGCTCCATGCCTCCACCCGAGTCGGTGCAGGGTTTGGCACACACACGAACTTGCTGCCTCCTTTGGCGAAGGATTGAGCCTTGTAGTATTGAAAGGCGCCGTGACCATAGCCATGGCAGAAGTGGATCGCAGCCGTATAGACCGGGCTATCGGTGCTTACACTGCACAGCACTGCAAGCTCTCCCGCCGTGTCGATCACAAAATTGTCAGGCGTTTGCGCCGTCGCGCTGCCGACAATCATAACCAAGCCTATAAGCCCTAAAATTGCATTGCGCATTCTGACTCCCTCGTTTGGATCGCTTTGGAATATGTAGCGCGAAAAATATTTAATGTGGAAACTCCTAATTTGTCGCCATTCCAAAGCCCAACTCAGACCATCTCATTACCGACTGCTGCCTTTTGCAGTCTGCACGGGAAATCACTGCGCGCAGCCATAACCGCCTTCAGCGAATCCACGTCTTGCCACATCAAGGGCAATTCACCGCCGTTCGCGTATGGCACGAAACAATGGCAACGCTATCTGCGAGCGGCGGCTTTGCCAACTATGCCTTGCAAAACCAGACCGATAAATAGGGAGTACTACGCATGTTGAAACTGCCGATGCGAGGCTGGTGTTCGTCCGCACCCGGCATGCCTTGCCGATGCAAAGAAAAAGGGCAAGATGCGTTTGAAATCTTGCCCCGGTGCAATGCATCCCAGTGAATTTTATTATTTAACCGGTGTCGTCGCTTGGGTGTCCGGTTCTGTTATTTGTATATTACCTCCCCAAACTCGGACTTAGTTCCGCCAAAAGCGACACGTCCTCCGTGGGTATTAGCACTTTAAGCACACATCGCGAGGAAGGCAAATTCGCATGGTCAAAGCGGTGGTATGCTGACGATGCAGGATCAGGCGCTGCAGGGAATCATGGGCCCCCAGAATGCTGTGGGGTAGGATGGGCCATGTCTGTTGGATTTAGAACGTTGCTGCTTGCTGGAATAATGGGTGTCGTCGCGACGATGTCCGCTCTGGCGCAGACGAAAGTTCGGGTTCCGACCCAAGATTGTGCGTCGCTCGTGGTGCACAGCCCCGCGCCGGATGTGGCTTTCAAACCCGGTGTGGATGCGCATGGCAACAAGGTCGCGCCGGCCGATCTGGCTGGGAGCCGATTTCACTTCGAGGCGCCCGAGACCGTCGAGTTCGATATTTCTTTCAATCCGCTCAAAGGCCCTGCTGCTCGGCAGTTTCGGCGATCGGAATTGGTCATTGGCCGCATCGAGTATGATTTGAATACCGGGGAGGCGACCTTCAACGGCCAATTGCTCAGCGATCCGGAATTGGCGGAATTGGCGCGCAAATGCCGGCGCGAGCTCGGCAGTAACCGGTAAATCACCGCCGGCATGCCGCAATAGACATGCGGGGCCGCTTTCCCTACAGTGGCGGCCCTTCGACCGGCTTATGCAAATTTCGCATGAAGCTAGGAGTGTTTCAGGACCGTTTTATGAACCACGACAGTAGCAACGCCGTCCGTCGTTCCCAATATTTTCTGCCGACATTGAAGGAGACGCCCGCGGAAGCGCAGATCGTCTCGCATCGGCTGATGTTGCGCGCCGGGATGGTGCGCCAGGCAAGCGCCGGCATCTATAGCTGGTTGCCGCTCGGGTTCCGCGTGCTCAAGAAGATCGAGCAAATCGTGCGCGAGGAACAGAACCTCGCCGGCGCCCAGGAAATCCTAATGCCGACGATCCAATCGGCCGATCTCTGGAAGGAATCCGGACGCTACGATGATTATGGCAAGGAGATGCTGCGCATCACCGACCGTCACGATCGCGAAATGCTGTATGGCCCGACCAACGAGGAACTGATCACCGAAATCTTCGCGAACGACGTCCGCAGCTACCGCGACCTGCCCAAAAATCTGTATCACATCCAATGGAAGTTCCGGGACGAGGTGCGGCCGCGCTTCGGCGTAATGCGGGGGCGCGAATTCTATATGAAGGATGCCTATTCCTTCGACCTCGATGCCGCGGCGGGCACGGTCGCGTACAACAAGATGTTCATCGCGTATTTGCGGACCTTTTCGCGGATGGGCCTGCGGGCGATCCCGATGCGGGCGGATACAGGCCCGATCGGCGGTGACCAGAGCCATGAATTTCTGATTCTGGCCGACACCGGCGAGAGCGAAGTGTTTTGCCATCGCGCCTATCTCGAGATGGACGTCATGACCGCCGATATGGACTTTGCGAATGACCAGGGGCTTGCCGCCATGGTTGATCGCTGGACCGAACTGTATGCGGTGACCGATGAGATGCATGACCCGGCGAAATGTCCGGTCGGCAAGGGCGATCTGATCGAGGCCCGCGGCATCGAAGTCGGCCATATATTCTTCTTCGGGACCAAGTACTCAGAAACGTTGGGTGCGCGGGTGGCCGGGCCGCAGGGCGAGGATACGGCCGTGCAGATGGGCTCGTATGGAATCGGCGTGTCGCGCCTTGCCGGCGCGATTATCGAGGCAAGCCACGATGAGAACGGCATTATCTGGCCGGACGGGGTGGCGCCGTTCAAGGTTGGCCTGATTAATTTGCGGCAGGGTGACGACGCTTGCGATACCGCGTGCGATGGAGTGTTCGACAAGATGCGCGACGCGGGAACGGAAGTGCTCTATGACGACCGGGACGAGCGGGCGGGAGTTAAATTCGCGGATATGGAGCTTGTAGGATTGCCCTGGCAACTCATTGTCGGTCCACGCGGTTTGAAAAACGGCGTGGTTGAATTGAAGAACCGCGCAACGGGCGAGCGCGAGGAAATCTCCGCCGACGCCGCCTTGTCGCAGCTTGCGGGCTGAAATTTAGATCATGTTTTCCGCTTTTGAACGGCTGGTCTCGCTCCGGTATTTGCGCGCCCGACGCCAGGAAGGCTTCATCTCCGTCGTTGCCTGGTTTTCCTTGCTGGGAATCATGCTCGGCGTGGCCACGCTGATCATCGTCATGGCGGTGATGAACGGCTTCCGCCAGGAGCTGATGTCGCGCATCCTCGGGGTCAACGGCCATCTGACGATCTATACCAGCCAGGGCCAGGGCCCGATCCCCGATTTCGACAGCTTGAGCGACCGCTTGCGGGCCGTCTCCGGCGTGGTCAACGTGACGCCGCAGATCCAGGGCCAGGTCATGGTGACCTCGGAGGGCAAGGCCAATGGCGCGCTGGTGCGCGGCCTGCGCCCCGGCGACTTCAAGGCGCGCGGCCTGCTGGCCGAGGGTGTCACGCAGGGCTCGCTC
>CAYYBI010000475.1:0-6486 GCA_964469835.1 uncultured Rhodospirillaceae bacterium | reverse complement strand
CCGTGCGCTGGCCGCCGGGATTGACCAGATTGGTGCGCACGGAGGTTTCTGCCATTTCTGCGGCGTAGGTTTTCACCAAAGCTTCCAACCCCGCCTTGGTCGCAGCATAGACCCCCCAGAATGGATTTCTGCCGCGTGCCGCCCCCGATGTGACGAAGATCGCGCGGCCGGATTCCGATTGGCGCAGCAGCGGGTCCATGCTGCGGATCAGCCGGTAATTGGCGGTCAGGTTGAGCGCGACCACGCTGTCCCATTGTGCCGGTTCGATATGCGCTGCTGGGCCGAGCGTGCCGAGGGCGGCGGCATTGCCGACGAGGATGTCGAGGCGGCCGAATTTTTCGTGGATCGCGCCGCCGAGTTGGTCGATGGCAGCACCATCGGTCAGATCCATCGGCACCAGGGTAGCCTGGCCGCCGACTGCGCGCACCGCGTCGTCGACTTCTTCGAGACCGCCGACGGTCCGCGCGGCAAGTATCAGGCGTGCGCCTTCCTTGGCGAAACGCCGCGCAACCGCGGCGCCGATGCCGCGGCTGGCGCCGGTAATCAGGGCAATGCGGCCGTCGAGCCGCGCCATCAACCAGCCTCGGCGAGCAGCGAGAGTTGCCGTGTGCCGTTGCCGCCGATCTGGTCGGTCAGCCGGATCGGATAGTCGCCCGAGAAGCAGGCATCGCAGAATTGCGGTTTATCGATATTGCGGCTGGGCTCTCCCATCGCCCGATAGAGTCCGTCGATCGAAATGAAGGCGAGGCTGTCGGCGCCGATCAGGTCGCGCATGGCCTCGACATCATGGTGGGCGGCCAGCAGTTGGTCGCGTTCGGGCGTGTCGACGCCGTAAAAGCAGGAATGGGTCGTCGGCGGGCTGGATATGCGCATGTGCACCTCACGCGCCCCGGCATTGCGCACCATCTCGACGATCTTGCGAGAGGTCGTGCCGCGGACGATCGAATCGTCCACCAGGATGACCCGCTTGCCCTCGATCACCGCACGGTTCGCATTGTGTTTCAGCCGGACGCCGAAATGCCTGATTTCGTCGCTCGGTTCGATGAAGGTGCGACCGACGTAATGGTTACGGATGATTCCAAGCTCGTAGGGGATCCCCGCTTCGGCGGCATAGCCGATTGCCGCGGGCACGCCGGAATCCGGCACCGGCACGGTGACGTCCGCCGGGATCGCGTGCTCGCGTGCGAGTTCGACGCCGATCCGCTTGCGCGCTTCATAGACCGAGGTGCCGCCGATGACGCTGTCGGGCTTGGCAAAATAGATGTGCTCGAAGATGCAGAACCGCGAGGCGGCCGGCGGGAAGGGGCGGTGGCTGAACACGCCGTTCTCGTTGATTACGACCAGTTCGCCGGGCTCGATGTCGCGCACGAATTCGCCGCCGATGATGTCGAAAGCGCAGGATTCGGAGGCGATGATATATGAATCGCCGAGCCGGCCCAAAGCGAGCGGCCGAACCCCGTGCGGATCGCGCACGCCGATCAGGCAATCCTTCGCCATCACCGCCAGCGAATAGGCGCCTTCGACCTGGCGCAGGGCGGCGACCAGCCGTTCCACGACCGCTCCCTGCCGCGTCGCCATCAAATGAACGATGATTTCCGTGTCGGTTGTCGATTGGAAGATACAGCCCTCGTTCACCAGCCGGTCATGCACCGCGCGCGCATTGGTCAAATTGCCGTTATGCGCGATAGCCAGGCCACCGATGGCGAGTTCGGCGAACAACGGCTGCACATTGCGCATCATCGGCTCACCAGTAGTGGAGTACCGGGTATGCCCGATCGCCGCATTGCCCTTGAGGCGTTCGATGATCGATTGTTCGGCAAAGATATCACCGACCAGCCCAATCCCTCGGTGGGCGCGGAACTGGACCCCGTCATGGGTAACGATGCCCGCCGCTTCCTGACCGCGATGCTGGAGGGCGTGGAGGCCGAGCGCTGCGTGCGCCGCCGCCTCCGGGTGCCCGTAAATGCCGAATACCGCGCATTCTTCGTGTAGATGGTCGTCGTCGAATGGATGGGTCGTCAGCATGCGGGCACTTCCCTTGTTATTGTTTGCTTTCGATGAGCCGTTGCATTTCATTGCGTTCCGACGGGCGATACGATGTCGGCTTTCGGCCGTCCTTGGTCGTCTTAGGACGTTCCGGCTTGGGATCGAGCAGGCGCCGCAAGGCCTTGTCCGCGGACAGCGCCCGGTCCGCTTTCTTACGGGCGAGCCCGGTCGCGCTTTCGGCCGATACGCGCGCGTCTTCCGGCACCAATGTCAGCAGGATTTCCGCACTTCCCTCGATCAGCGGAAAGGTGCGCGCCTCGGTGATGGCGTCGGGCAAATTATCGCGGCCCCAGAACCAGGCCGCGCTGAGATACAGCAGGCTGACCAGGATCACGCCGCGTAAAACACCAAAGGCGAAGCCGAGCGACCGGTCGAAATTACTGGCCGCGCTGTCGCGTACCTGGCGGGCGGCGAGTTGGGCCAAGATGGTCAGCAGCGCGAGGGCGACGACGAAGAGGCCGGCGCCGGCGGTGATGTCAGCCAGCATCTGATTTTCGATGATATCCCGGACAACCGGTTTCAGCGGCGGAAAGCCGTAAAGGGTAATGACGGTCGCTCCGACCCAGGCGGCAACGGCGAGGACTTCCCGCACAAAGCCGCGTAAATAGGCGAGGATGCCGGAGATCACCAGAATGGCGACAAAGCAAATGTCGATAATACCGAAAGGAAGTGTCATTTATCGATTTCCAACGGCTTGCACGGGGCCAGGGCTCGCTTCGAACAGGCGCGCCAACTCGCCCAAATCCTGCAACTCATGAAGCTTGAGTCCACCGGCAACTCTCTTGCCGCGTGTTCCGTCGCGGCGTTTGGGCATCAACGCGGCGCTGAAGCCCAGTTTTTCAGCCTCTTTCTGGCGGGCACCCATTTGGCCGACCGGGCGGACCTCGCCGGATAATCCGACTTCCCCGAATACTACCATATCCGATGCCACAGGGTGCCCCGAGATCGACGAGGTCAGGGCGGCGGCGACCGCCAAATCCGCCGCCGGCTCGCGGATACGAAGACCGCCTGCAACGTTGAGATATATGTCATTTCCGCCGAACTGCAATCCGCATCGCGCTTCCAGCACCGCAAGCACCATCGCCAGCCGGTTGCCGTCCCAGCCCACGACGGCCCGGCGCGGTGTCGCCAGCGTGCTTGGCGCGACCAGCGCCTGAATTTCCACCAATACCGGCCGCGATCCTTCCATGCCGGCAAAGACCGCGGCGCCGGCGACCTCGCCTTGCCGTTCGGCTAGAAACAGCGCCGACGGATTGGATACCTCCATCAAACCGCGGTCGGTCATTTCGAAGACGCCGATCTCGTCGGTCGGTCCGTAGCGGTTCTTGACGGCGCGCAGGATACGAAATTGATGGCCGCGCTCGCCCTCGAAATAGAGCACCGTATCGACCATGTGCTCGAGTACCCGGGGGCCGGCGATCATGCCGTCCTTGGTCACGTGACCGACCAGCAACACGGTAAAGCCGCGCTCTTTCGCGAGTCGGATGATTTCCTGAGAACAGGCGCGCACCTGCGAGACGGTTCCCGGCGCCGATTCGAGCGCCTCGATATACATCGTCTGAATTGAATCGATGACCACCACATCCGGCCGATCGAGCGAGTCGAGGCTGACCAGAATGCTGGCCATGTCGGTCGCGGCGGCGAGTTCGAGCGGTGCCTGTTGCACGCCGAGCCGGCTGGCGCGAAGCTGAATCTGGTCGACGGCTTCCTCACCGGAGATGTACGCGCATCGCGCGGTGCTGCCGAGCGACGCGACCACCTGCAGCAACAGCGTGGATTTGCCGATACCTGGATCTCCGCCGATCAACAATGCCGAGCCAGGGACCAGGCCGCCGCCGGTCACGCGGTCGAATTCGGATATCCCGGTGAGCCGACGTGGCGCGGGTTCAAGCTTGTGGTCGAGGGTGACGAATTCGATTTTGTGGCCGCCGGTCTGACCGCGCCGGCCCTTGCTCTTGCCGCCGAGCGGCGCCCCCTTGGTGCTCGATTCCTCGGCGATGCAGTTCCATTCGCCGCAGGTATCGCAGCGCCCGCTCCAGCGCGCGTGCACGGCGCCGCAGGACTGGCAAACGTAGCGGGTTGTGGACCGGGCCACGTTACCGCCTGCCGATAATCGGATGCAAAGGGTCAAGCGGGCTCATAGCGGCCGCACCTCCAACTCGATCGGGCCTTCCGCGCTTCCATTGATAAACTGCTGGACCACCGCATTGTCGGTATCGTCGATTTCATTGGTCGGACCAACCCACACGAGTTCCCCCTTATACAGCATCGCGATGCGGTCGGAAATCTTTCGAGCGCTTGCCATATCGTGGGTGATCGTCAGGCCTGTGGCGCCGATCGCCCTGGTACAGTCGACGATCAACTCATTGATGATGTCGCCCATGATCGGGTCGATGCCGGTGGTCGGCTCGTCGAAAAACAGAATTTCCGGTTCGATCGCGATGGCCCGGGCAAGACCGACCCGTTTGCGCATGCCGCCGGACAGATCGGCGGGCGTCATCAAGCCGATCTCCTCGGTCAGGCCGACCTGGGCCAGCTTGTCCATGGCGATGGCGCGGGCTTCGACGCGCGCCTTGCCTTGCCCCTCGATCAGGCCGAAAGCGACGTTTTCCCATACGGTAAGACTGTCAAAGAGGGCGGCGCTCTGGAACAGCATGCCGATTTTCGCATTTATGCCTTCGCGCTCATCGTCGCCGATGCCGATGACAGACTGACCGTCGATTTCGATACTGCCCGCATCCGGCGTTAGCAGCCCGAGGATGCATTTCAGCGTCACCGATTTGCCGCTGCCGGAACCGCCGATGATGACGACCGATTCGCCGGGCATGATATCAAGCGAAACATCGCGGAGCACGACGTTGTCGCCGAATTGTTTGTGCACATTCCGAAGTCGTATTTTGGGAACTGTCATACGCCGAAGAACATTGCCGAAATGAGATAGTTGAGGATGAGGATCAGGATCGACGCGGTGACCACCGCATTGATCGTCGCGGCACCGACGCCTTGCGCGCCACCGCGTGAATAATAGCCCTGATAGCAACCCATCAAGGTAACGATGAAGCCAAACACGGCGGCCTTTACGAGGCCGGTGATGACGTCCTCGGCGAACAGGCTATCCCAACTGTTTCTGAGATAAAGTGCCGGATTGAAGGACAATTTGTAGATGGCGACGATATAACCGCCGACGACGCCGATAATGTCACCGATCAGGATCAGTAGCGGCAAAGTGGCGACGCCCGCGATGATCCGTGGAGCGACCAGATATTTGAATGGATTGGTCGAAAGCGTGACCAGCGCGTCAATTTGTTCGGTCACCCGCATTGTGCCGATCTCGGCAGCGATGGATGAGCCGACCCGTGCCGCGACCATCAGCCCGGCCAGGACGGGCCCGAGCTCGCGGGTGATGCTGAGCACAACGATTTCGGCAATTGCGCCTTCCGCGCCGACTGAGTTTCGCGCGAAGCCCGTATAGCTTTGCAGGGCGAGCACCATGCCGGCAAACAGCGTGGTCAATCCGACGACCGGCAGCGAATAGTAGCCGATTTCCATCATCTGGCGGCCGATCAGCCGGAAGTAGAATGGCGGCCGGAGGCAATGAGATACGGCGACGGCCGAAAATACCGCCACTTCGCCCACCAGTTCCAGGAAGGTGAGAAAGAGTCGGCCAACTGATTGAATGGCGTTCAATGGCCGTTTCCGGTGTAATGCCGAGCGTAGCGGCGGCCCAGCCCCGTCAAGATTTCATAGCCGATTGTGCCTGCTTCCCGGGCGATTGCATCCACATCGTGATGCGGACCGATCAACTCGACGAAGTCGCCGAGCTTCGCCTGCGGTGTTTTCGTGATATCCAGCGTGATCAGATCCATCGACACCCGTCCGACAATGGGAACCGCAATGCCATCGATTAACGCCGTTCCCCGCCCGCTAAGGCTGCGCAGATAACCATCCGCATATCCCGCGGCCACGGTCGCGACGCGCGACGGACCCGCAAATTGATGCGTGGCACCATAGCCAACGGTCCGGGGAGCGTCAACGTCACGAATTTGGATGATTGTCCCTTTTAAATTAATAACTTGTTTCATCGGATTGGGCTCTCCGGCAAGCGGCGCCACACCGTATAGCGCGACTCCGGGACGCACCAAATCGAAGTGATAATCCGGTCCCAGGAAAATTCCCGATGAGGCCGCCAGCGACGCGGCTGATTTCGGGAGCCGCGGCAGCGCAGACTCGAAGGCGCTCAACTGCTCGCGGTTCAGCGGATGGCCGGGCGTGTCCGCACAAGCAAGGTGGCTCATCACGTAGCGCAAGTCGACACCATCCAATTTAGATAAATCGGACGCCAGGATATCGAGCTCCCGCGGCGGCAGGCCAAGCCGGGACATGCCGGTGTCGAGGTGAAGTGCCGCCGGTTGGGGCCCGTTCCGGGCGCCGAATGCCGAG
>CAYYBI010000474.1:0-5786 GCA_964469835.1 uncultured Rhodospirillaceae bacterium | reverse complement strand
CTTCGGCGTGCCTGTCGACCGGCTGTTGAAGGCGGAGGTAGCTCCAATGGAGAGTCATATTGGGCCTTTTTACGTCAGATTGATGGTATACGATAAACCCGGCGTATTCGCGGATGTCGCGGCGGTCCTGCGGGATCACGAGATTTCCATGGAAGCGGTTATTCAGCGCGCCCGTTCGGAAACCGAGGCCGTTCCGGTGGTGTTGACCACGCATGAGACACCGGAATCGGCGATGCGGCGCGCGCTGAAGGCGATATCGGAATTCGATTCCGTCCGCGAAGCGCCACATGTCATTCGGATCGAGCGGTTCTAAACGGGCCGGTCCGGATGGGGATGCGAACAGAATAAGACGCGGCAGGACGAAGGACAGGGAAGAGACGATGGTAGAAAAGGCGATCTTGGAGCGCAATCTGGCGCTTGAAGCGGTGCGTGTTACCGAGGCGGCGGCGTTGGCTGCGTCGCGATGGATGGGCCGCGGCGATGAGAAGGCGGCAGACCAGGCCGCGGTCGATGCAATGCGCGAAGCGCTCAATGGTCTGGAAATCCAGGGTACGGTGGTGATCGGCGAGGGCGAGCGCGACGAAGCGCCGATGCTCTATATCGGCGAGACCGTCGGCACGGGAACAGGGCCGAAGCTGGATATCGCGCTCGATCCGCTCGAAGGAACCACGATTACCGCCAAGGGCGGCACCAACGCGATGGCGGTGATCGCCATGGCGGAGCACGGCGGCTTCCTCAACGCGCCCGATGTCTATATGGACAAAGTCGGTGTCGGCGGCGGGCTGCCGGACGGCATCGTCGACTTGGACCGGTCGCCCGCAGATAACCTCGCGGCCGTCGCCGAAGCCAAGGGCAAGAGCATCAACGACATCGTGGCCTGCATCCTCGACCGGCCGCGTCATTCGGCGCTGATCAAGGAGGTGCGCGACGCCGGTGCGCGCATCCAGCTTATTTCCGACGGCGACGTGTCGGGCGTAATCGCCACAGCGCAGCCGAAAAGCGGTATCGATATTTATCTGGGGAGCGGCGGCGCGCCCGAAGGGGTGCTGGCGGCGGCGGCATTGCGCTGTATCGGCGGCCAGTTCCAGGGGAGGCTGATATTCCGCAACGACGATGAGAAGGCGCGTGCCGCCAAATGGGGTATCGAAGATCTCCAGCGCAAGTACGATCTGCTGGATCTGGCCAAGGGCGACGTCATGTTCGCGGCGACCGGCGTTACCGACGGCACCATGCTGCGCGGTGTCCGCACTTTCGCGTCCGGGGCGGAAACCCATTCCATGGTGATGCGCTCCAAAACCGGGACGGTGCGTGTCGTCGCGGCGACGCATAATTTCGATCGTAAAACCTGGACGGCGCCGCAAGGGTGATGTCAGAGACGCCGGCCTTCCTCGGCGTCGAACAGTCCGCCGGCGGCAACCGGTGGGAGATGTCGGCGGCCGACGAGCGGGCCGGTCTGGCCATCGCCCAACGCTATTCCTTGCCCGAGATGATCGGCCGTCTGCTCGCCGCACGCGGCGTCCAGATCGACGAGGTCGACATGTTCCTCAACCCGTCGCTGCGGGACCAGCTTCCGGATCCGCGTCAATTGCGGGACATGGACGAAGCGGCGACGCGGCTGATGGGCGCGATCCGCGATGGCGAAACCATCGGCATATTCGGTGACTACGACGTCGATGGCGCGACATCGACGGCGTTGTTGAAGCGTTTCATCCAGGCGGTCGGCGGGACCGTGGAGACCTATATTCCCGACCGGCAGCGGGAAGGCTATGGACCGAACCTGCCGGCGCTGATGTCGCTGCGCGACAAAGGCGCGCGTGTCGTGTGCACGGTCGATTGCGGCATCACGGCCTTCGAGCCGCTGGACGGCGCGGCGGCGGCCGGGCTCGATGTCATCGTCGTGGACCATCATGTGGCCGAGCCCCGATTGCCGGCCGCTTGCGCGGTGGTCAACCCGAACCGATTGGATGATGACAGCCCGCACGGCCAGCTTGCGGCAGTTGGGGTGGCTTTTCTACTGGTCGTCGCGGTGAACCGGGCGCTGCGTGAATCCGGTTGGTATGCGACACGGCCGGAGCCGGACCTGCGGTCCTGGCTCGACCTCGTGGCGCTGGGAACGGTCTGCGACGTGGTGCCGCTGACCGGCGTCAACCGGGCGCTGGTTACGCAGGGACTCAAAGTCATGACCCGGCGAGGCAACACGGGGCTTGCGGTGCTAGCCGACGTGGCTCGTATGAAGGAGACGCCGGAAGCCTATCATGCGGGTTTCCTGCTCGGGCCCCGGGTCAATGCCGGCGGGCGTGTCGGCGAATCCTGGCTCGGTGCGGATTTGTTGAGCACGGAAGACGCCGCGCAGGCGCATGACTATGCGGAACGGTTGGACGGCTATAACACCGAGCGGCGTGCGATCGAGGCGGCGTGTCTCGAAGCGGCGATGGCCGAAGTCGAAGCGCGCATCGCCGGCGGGGCGGACGATGCATCCCTCGTCTACGTGTCGGCGGAAGAGTGGCATCCGGGCGTTATCGGCATTGTCGCCGGCAGGCTGAAAGACCGGTTCAACCGCCCGGCATGCGTGGTCGCCATGTCGGATGGCGTGGGCAAGGGCTCGGGACGATCGGTGCGGGGTGTCGATCTCGGCGCGGCGATCGTCGCCGCGCGGCAGAGCGGCCTGTTGATCAACGGCGGCGGCCACAAGATGGCTGCCGGTTTCACGGTCGCCGCGGAACAGGAGGACGCGTTTCGGGATTTCCTCTCGGCACGCATCGCCGAACAGTCCGGGCCGGGCGGGCTGACACCTAGAATGATGCTGGATGGCGCGCTCCTACCCTCGGCGGCGACGCTTGAGCTGGTGCACACCATCGAACGGCTCGCGCCCTTCGGCGCCGGCAATCCCCGGCCGCGCTTCGCCTTGCCGGCTGCGCGCGTGGCCAAGGCCGATGTGGTCGGCGAAAACCACGTGCGCTGCTTCCTCACCGGCGAGGGCGGCGGGCACTTGAAAGCGATCGCGTTCCGGGTGCTCGGCGAGCCGTTGGGCGACGCCCTTTTGAAATCCGGCGGCCTGCCGCTGCATATCGCCGGCACTTTGCGGATCGATCGCTGGCAGGGCCGCGAGGACGTGCAGTTCATGATCGACGACGCCGCACCGATAGCGTGAAGCGCTCGGCTACGATAGCGGTGTGCGCTGTTGCGCTATCATTCCTTCGCCGCGACCGCTTCGAGTTCGAAGAGGAAATCCGGCCGGGCCAGCGCGGCGACGACCAGTAGGGTCGACGCCGGTTTAAAGTCGCCCAGGTAATTTGCGCGGATCGCACGGGTGGCGGCAACGT
The DNA here is from genome assembly GCA_964469835.1 of uncultured Rhodospirillaceae bacterium. Taxonomy (GTDB): domain Bacteria; phylum Pseudomonadota; class Alphaproteobacteria; order UBA8366; family UBA8366; genus JAOTYV01. The sequence goes on along the minus strand of CAYYBI010000474.1, from coordinate 2,463 downwards.
CGTCCGGCTTCACGACGAAGGTGGTGGTGCGGACGATGTCGGCGACGCTCATATCCGCGTCGGCCAGGATCGCGACCAGGTTTTCCCATGCCTGTTCGACCTGCGCTTCGATGCCGTCGGGGATGCTGCCGTCGGGTCTGACGCCGATCTGCCCGGAGATATGAAGCGTGCGCGCACCCGCCGGAATTTCCACCGCGTGGCTATAGGCGCTGAAGGGCGGGGCGACGGTGCCCGGTGTGTATTGCTTGTTCATGGCAACTCTCCTCCGTGGATTTCTGCCGGATGATCGTAACGGTGCCGGCGGCGCGGGCTCCCTTGCCACGCAGCCTCATGTTCGTTTACCGTTGAACTCTACGCAACAAGATCAAGAATTGTGATTTGCCCAACCGGCACGCGGGTGCTTGCGCGGGGGTGCGGTCGGAAAACTGTCTTTTAGTCCGTACATGGGCGGATCCAAAACCAAATTTTGGAAGGGAGGACGTTATCTATGTTCAAAAAATTGAGTTTGGCGGGCTTTCTGGCGGTATCCGCCGCCGCATTTACGCTCTATGGGATCGCCGCCAAGGACGTGGCGGCAGCGGATTTCAAGGGCAAGCGCATATCCATCATCGTGCCCTTCAATGAAGGGGGCGGAACGGACAGCTACACTCGCTTCATGCTGCCGTATTTCCAGAAATACCTGCCGGGCAATCCGAAAATTCTGGTCGTCAACAAGCCGGGTGCGGGCGGCATTCTCGGCGGCAACTATTTCGAACAGCGCGCGAAGAAGGACGGCACTTGGGTGTTCGCCTTGTCGACGTCGACCATCTCGAACTACACCCTGGGCGATCCGCGGGTGAAGTTCAAACTGAACGAATATATTCCGATCATCCTGTCGCCCCGCAGCGCCATGGTCTACGTGCACAAGGACCTCGGCCTGCAGAACGAGAAGACGCTGAAAGCCAAGATCGCAAAACTGCGCTCGTTCACGCCGGAACAGCTGGTGTTTGGCGGCAAGACGCCGACGTCGGCGGGACTGCAGTATCGCGTCGCGTTGAGCATGCTCGGGGTCAATACCAAGAACGTCTGGGGCATGAAGGGCAACGGGCCGATGGCGCTCGCCTTCGAGCGTGGCGAATTCAAGATCAACTTCGACAATTCGCTGTCGTTCAAGAACAACCGCAAGAAATTGTATGAGGACGGCGTCGCGATTCCGCTGTATACGCTGGGAATCGTCAACAATGCCGGCAAGGTCGTGCGCGACCCCACATGGCCCGACACGCCGACCTTCGTCGAAGCGTACAACGCGTTCCATGGGAAGGATCCGTCGGGCCCCGCGATGGAGGCCTGGCTTTCGCTCTATCAGATGAGCGTGACCATGTCGAAGTCGTGGAACCTGCTGCCCGGCACGCCGAAGGACGTCGTCGAGGCCTATCGCACCGCCGCCCGGAAGATGCTGAAGGATCCGGACTTCATCAAAAAGCGGGACAAGATCTTCGGCAAATATCCGCAAACCATCGGTGATGCGGCTATGACCGTGCGCAACGCGGCGACGACGTTGTCGCCGACCGCTCGAAAGTGGCTGGCTAAATTCGTCAAGGCCCGCTACGGCATCGTCCTCGGCAAGACCGGCTGAGGCCGGCACTACGTAGCTGATAAGGACGCCCGGCGGTTTCCGCCGGGCGTCTTCGCGTTTGCAATTCAAGATGCGCGTTTTCGACTGATACGGGTTGCCGGCCCGAAAAAAAACCGGCGGCTCCGAAGAGCCACCGGTGAAGGTAAAGGCGGGAGCGCGGCAGGGAGGAGGCCGGCCCGCCCTTGGTTATTGCTTCAGATCCGTTGCGGTTTGCAGCATCTCCTCGACCACGGTGTAGGCCTGCACCGCCGTGGTGTAGCCCTGCTGGACCACCACCAGCTTGGTGAATTCGAGGCCGAGATCGGTGGTCGATTGTTCCAGCGACGCGGGCGCGAAACTGCCGATGCCGGTCAGGTCCGCCTCGCGCAGCTCGAGCGTTCCGGAGGTGTCGCTGACCGTATAATGCGTGTTGCCGCGCAGGCTGAGTCCGTTCGGGTTGGTCACCGTGGAGAGTGGCACCTTGTACAGTGAACGGGTCCGGCCATTCGAGAAGTTGCCGGACAGGATGCCGTCTTCATCGAAAAAAATGTCCTGCAGCGTGCCTGCCGGAATGCCGTCATCGGTAAATCCCAGGACGTTGAAGGGAGCGCCGAATTGGCGCATGGCGGTGAAGTCGAGCGCCACTGTCGTTGCGCCGGCGGCACCGAAATTCAGGCCGAGCGACTGGGTGAGCGGCGATGTGATATTGCCCGCGGCATCGAATGTCATTGTGGCGGTGCCGCCGGACGTCACGCTGCCGCCGGAAACGCTGATGGCCAGGTCCCAGGTATTGGGGGCTGCCGCCTTGGTGAATTGAATGTTCAGCGAATGCTCCGTTCCGGTAGCGTCGATCGCCCGGATCGCTCCCG
>CAYYBI010000473.1:0-2723 GCA_964469835.1 uncultured Rhodospirillaceae bacterium | reverse complement strand
AAGGCGGGTATCATCGATCCGGCGAAGGTCGTGCGCACGGCGCTGCAGGACGCGGCGTCGGTGGCGGGCCTGCTGATCACCACCGAAGCGATGGTCGCCGAGAAGCCGGAGCCGAAGGGCGAAGGCGGCGGCGGCGGCATGCCCGACATGGGCGGCATGGGTGGCATGGGCGGTATGGGCGGCATGGGCATGTAGTCCAACGGCAGCCAATGCTGTAAGAAGGGCCGCACCTCTCGTGCGGCCCTTTTTCTATGCACCGATGATTGGATCGATGATGCGCCTTGATCCCGACCGCGTCGCCGCCTTGCTCCGTGAAACTGCGGAAGCCGACATTCTGCCCCGTTTCAAAACCCTTGCGAATCATCAGGTGATGGAGAAGAAGCCGGGCGATTTGGTGACCGTCGCCGATATCGAAGCCGAGCGCCGCCTGACCGAGTCGCTGAGCGCCCTGGTGCCGGGCTCGGTCGTCGTTGGCGAGGAAGCGGTGCACCGGGACGCATCGGTGCTCCGGCGCTTCGAGGATGAGGGCCCGCTCTGGATTATCGATCCGGTCGACGGCACGCAGAACTTTGTCGAAGGCCGGACACCGTTTGTCATCATTGTCGCCTTCGTTCTGGGCGGCGAGACGCGCGGCGCCTGGATCCACGATCCCGTTGGCGATGAGACCGCGATTGCGATGGAGGGCGAGGGCGCCTGGGTCGGTGAGACCCGGCTGCGCGTTTCCGCCGGCGGCGCGATCGACGAGATGACCGGATTGATCAATTCCAACGCCTATGGACGGCCGTACCGCGATCTGGTGCGGTCAAAGAAAGAAGCCTTCGACGAAATCATACGCTATCGTTGCGCCGGCCACGCCTACACCCGGCTTGCCGCCGGCGACAACCATTTTTCGATCTACAACCGGCTTTGGTCCTGGGACCATGCCGCCGGCGTCCTGCTTCATCGCGAGGCGGGTGGCTACAGCGCACGCGTCGACGGAAAGCCCTACCGTGCCGGCGATCGGGTCGAAGGGCTGCTGTCTGCGCCGAGCCGGGACAGCTGGACCCAAATCCACGAATTTCTCAAACCGGATTGAGGGGGATAACGCGCGACGTTACACTGCGCGTCCCGCCGCCAGGCACGGATCGATCTGTTCCGTGCCGCACTAAAAAACACAGGGAGAATATAAAGATGACCAAAGTTGCGTTCGTCGGGCTCGGCGTCATGGGCTACCACATGGCCGGGCATCTGCAAAAAGGCGGTCATAACGTCACCGTTTACAACCGTACGGCGGCCAAGGCGCAAAAATGGGTCAAAAAGTTCAAGGGCCCCGCAAAACGCACGCCGCGCGACGCGGCCAAGGGCGCCGAGATCGTGTTTACGTGTGTCGGCAATGACGACGATTTGCGGAGTGTCGTGCTTGGTGACAAGGGTGTCTTCGCGGGCATGGCCAAGGGCGCGATCCTGGTCGACAACACGACGGCGTCCGCGGAAGTCGCGCGTGAGCTGGCGGCCATCGGAAAGAAACAGGGGTTCGGCTTTATCGACGCGCCGGTATCCGGCGGCGAAGCGGGGGCCGTGAATGGGGCGCTCACCGTGATGTGCGGCGGACAGAAAAGCACATTTAGGACCGCTGAACCGGTGATCGATTGCTACGCGCAAAAAGTAACGCTGATAGGACCGACCGGCGCCGGCCAGCTCACCAAGATGGTCAACCAGATCTGCATTGCGGGGCTGGTACAGGGGCTGTCGGAAGGCGTGAATTTTGGGCTCAAGGCCGGGCTCGACATGGAAAAGGTCATCGATACGATTTCGAAGGGCGCCGCCGGCTCCTGGCAGATGGAAAACCGGGCGCCGACCATGTGCAAGGGCGAGTTCGAATTCGGCTTTGCGGTCAATTGGATGCGCAAGGATCTGGGGATCGCACTCGACGAAGCCAATAAGAACGGCGCGCGCCTGCCGGTCGCCGCGCTGATCGACCAATTCTATGCCACCGTACAGGCCCGCGGCGGCGGCCGCTGGGATACGTCCAGCCTGGTTCATTTGCTTATGAAGGAATGAAGAAGCGTTCGGCTTGACCGTGAAAGCACGGTTGGGGACGACTGGGCAATTCCATCCCGTGAATTTAAGAGTGACGGTGGATTTCTCGCCGCAGATGTCGTCGCGCGGTGCATAGATACCATTGAGGTGGGTAAAAGTTCCAATATTCACAGAATGTTAAGTCCGTATGCGCTATTGCTTCGGGATCCTTTTGGCAACAGCACGCGGTGTCCCGATGAGCATGGAACCTTCGGATTCCCCTCAGAGCAACCCGTCGGCCAGAACGCCGGCGTCGCAACTGCTCTGGTTCGTCTTTGCGATCCTTGTCGTGGTTCTTCTCTTCAACGTCGTCCTTGTCGGCTCGGAATTCTTACTCCAATACGGGCATGGGGATACTGGCGGCAAAAGGACTCTTGATACGGCAAAATTCATCAACCGGCTCTGGAACCAGATCTGGGGCTTCGCGATGCCGTTGCTGCAGCTCTCGGTGCTGCTGGTGATCATCCTTTGGTTCATCCGCGCGATTGGCTTCGACTTCAGCAAGTCGCTGCAAGGGTGGAAGCCGGATATGCCGGCGCTTATCACCTTGTTGGTCGTTGGCAGCTTCTGTTTTGCGATGCTCGCAGGCGTACGGAGCTATTCGAACATGCAGATGCTGGTGATGGTCGTGGTTGGATTTTACTTCGGCAGTCTGGTTGGAAAAA
>CAYYBI010000472.1:0-5217 GCA_964469835.1 uncultured Rhodospirillaceae bacterium | reverse complement strand
CGTCTGCATCGTGCCCATCCTCCTTGTACTGCGGTTGGATTTTCGTGGCTGGAATCGTGTCAGAGCTTGGCGAGCGAGGCAAGCGGCCTGCGCCGCCGCGGCTGTTATTCGCTTCCGACCAGCAACGTCCAGTAGTGGATTTTCGTGACGCTGCCCCAATCGTTCGGAGCGTAGCTGTAACCGATGCCGGCGTCGCGCACCCGCGCGTCCAGAATGGCGGCGCGATGGTCGGGCGACGCCATCCATCCGTTCAGCGCCTCGTTGATATTCGGATGACCCGCTGCGATGTTCTCGATAATCCATCGCCAGCGGTATCCGAAGGCGGCGGCGCGTTCGGTCATGTTGGCGCCGTCTGGGTCCTTGTGGTCGAAAAAGTCGCGGTGGATCATGTTGTTGGTGTGCAACTGCGCGGCCTGATTGAGGCGGTTGTCGAGACGAAGGCCTATCAGCCCGTGCTGCGCCCTAATCGTGTTCAGGCGCCGCAGCATATCGAGCCGCCAAGTCTCCGGGTCCGGCCTCCTGCCGTTCGCCGTGCCGGTTATTGCCAGGAATAGGATCACGCCCATCATGGCCCAGGCCAAAAATGCCGCGGTACGCACCGAATAGTGGTTTCGGCGCGTCGGAGCTTCGCGTCGCGACTGTCGACGCGGTGCAAGCATTATTGCACCACGATTTTGGGCGCTGGCCGGACAGCCGCGCTATCCGGCGCGGAGAGCTGCTGCCAAATTTTTCCGGCAATCTCGCGGTATGCAGCGGCGTGCTCCGAGTCGGGTTTGCTCACCACAATCGGTTGGCCGCCGTCCGAGGTTTCGCGGATATCCAGATGCAGCGGAATTTCGCCGAGAAAATCGATTCCGAGCCGTTCCGCCTCGGACCTGGCGCCGCCATGGCCGAAGATATCCGCCTGATGGCCGCAGCTCGGGCACAGGAAATAGCTCATGTTTTCGATGATCCCGAGAACCGGCACGTCGACCTTGCGGAACATGTTCAGGCCCTTGCGTGCGTCGAGCAGCGCAATATCCTGCGGTGTCGAAACGATGACGGCGCCGGCAAGTGGGACTTGCTGTGCCATGGTAAGTTGCGCGTCGCCGGTGCCCGGCGGCATATCGACAATCATCACGTCCAATTCGCCCCAGTTCACGTCACGCAGCATTTGCTGTAGGGCGCTTTGCACCATCGGCCCGCGCCAGATCATCGGCGTTTCCTCGTCGACCAGAAATCCCATCGACATGACCTTGATGCCGAAATTTTCCATCGGCTGCAGGACCTTGCCATCGTGGCTGACCGGTTTGCCGGCAATTCCCATCATGCGGGGTTGCGACGGGCCGTAGATGTCGGCGTCGAGCAGCCCGACACTGCATCCCTGTGCTGCCAGCGCGAGGGCCAGGTTGACGGCAGTGGTCGATTTGCCGACGCCGCCCTTGCCGCTGGCCACCGCGACGATGTTTCGGACGCCGGGCGCAAGCGGTTGAGTCGGGATCGCGCCGGCCCCATGACCATGGCCGGCCCCATCACCATGATTGTGCGGGGGTGGTGCGCCAGCGCCCGGAGCGGCCCCGCCTGCCCGATGCGCGGTCAGCACCGCCGTTACCGATAACACACCCTCCACGGCGTCGACGGCGGATTCCGCCGCCTTTCTGAGCGGTTCCATCTCCGCGCCCTTTTCGGCCGCGACCTCTATGGCAAAACCGACATTGCCGTCTTTGACAACCAGGCCGCTGACGATCCCGAGCGAGACGATATCCTTGCCGCTTTCCGGATCGATGACTCTATTGAGCGCGTCCAGGATTTCCGCCTCCGATACCTGCGCCATGGTTGAAAACTCCCTATTTAACCCAATATGCCGTGGATGGCAGGGTTTTCGCATTTGCTTGACCGGCTATGCTGTCATATATGATCCAATCCCTGATTGGAAAGACTTGGTTTGGACGTGCGGGTGACAGCCGTTCATGAAATCTGAGACGGCGAGGAAAAAATATGCCTTGGCAGAATCAAAACGGCGGCGGCGGCGGCGGTGGTCCTTGGGGCGGGCGCGGTGGCGGCGCCGGTGGTGGCGGGACTCCTCCGCCCGATCTCGAAGAAATGCTGCGCCGTGGTCAGGACAAGCTGAAACGGATCATGCCCGGCGGTGGTGGCAAGGGAATGATCATTGGCGGAATAATTGGACTCTTGGTGCTCTGGGCAGCGACCGGTTTTTACCGGGTCCAGGCCGACGAGCAGGGCGTTGCCCTGATCTTCGGCAAGTTCTGGGCAAAGTCGAACCCTGGCCTTCACTGGAACGCGCCCGCGCCGATCGGCGAAGTGTTCACGCCCAAGGTCACCCGGGTCAATCGTGAGGAAATCGGCTTTCGTTCCGGCGGCAGCGGCCGCCGCACCGGTGGTACCGTCCGGAGCGTGCCGACCGAGGGGCTGATGCTCACGGGCGACGAGAACATTATCGACATTCAGTTCGTCGTCTTCTGGCAGATCAAGGACGCCTTTAAATATCTCTTCAATATCCGTAGTCCGAAACAGACCGTCAAAGTGGTTGCGGAAAGCGCGATGCGCGAGATCGTCGGTAAGAGCGAATTCGAGTTCGCTCGGACCACCGGCCGCGGTGCGATTACCGCCGATACGGCAAAACTCATTCAGCAACTCCTGGACGACTATGACGCGGGTATTCAGGTGCGACAGGTCGAAATGCAGGGCGTCGATCCGCCCGCAGCGGTAATCGACGCCTTCCGCGACGTGCAGGCGGCCCGCGCCGACAAGGAACGCGCCGTCAACGGGGCGACCGCCTATCGCAACGAAATCACGCAAAGGGCGGAAGGTGAGGCGTCGCAGGTCATCGCGGCGGCGGAAGCCTATGAACAGGAAACCATCGCCCGTGCCAGCGGTGAAACGCAGCGATTCATATCAATCTATAACGAATACCTGAAGGACAAGGATGTGACCCGCCGGCGGCTCTATCTCGAAACGATGGAAACCGTGCTGAACGGCATGGACAAGGTCCTGCTGGATGACACAGGGCGCGGCTCGGGCGTGGTGCCGTATCTGCCGCTCGACAAACTCCGGCCCAACAGGGCGGGCACACCGCCTTCGGCCGGCTCTGAGACAGCGGGAGAAAAACAATGAAGCGCGGCATGCTGATTTTGGGGATTTTGGTCGTTCTTGTGGGTGCGACGCTGCTGAGTTCGGTTTTCATTGTTCGGGAAGATCAGCAAGCGGTGGTTTTGCAGTTCGGCGACCCGAAAAAAACCTATCGGGATGCGACCTATTATTTCAAAATCCCGTTCATTCAGAACGTCGTTTATTTCGACAAACGCGTCCTGGATTTCGACGCGTCAAAGGCGGAAGTGCCGACCCTCGATCAGAAGCAGCTCGTGGTCGACGCCTTTGCGCGTTACAGAATTACGAATCCGCTCGAATTCTATAAGACCGTCAACAACGAGGCGGTTGCCCAGGGCCAGCTCAACAACATTATCAACGCGAACTTGCGGGAAGTTTTCGGCAAGGCGAGCCTTGCGCGCCTGTTAACCGCGGAACGGTCCAAGCTAATGTTGGAAATCACCAAACTGGTGGATGAAGGCAGTCGCCATCTTGGCATCCAAGTGGTGGATGTGCGTATCAAGCACGTCGACCTGCCGGAAGAAAACAGTAAGGCGATCTTTCGCCGGATGCAGACTCAGCGTGAACAGGAAGCGCGCCGTATCCGTGCCGAAGGCGATCGCGATGCACGCCGCATTCGGGCCGACGCCGACAAGACGCAGCGGGTTATCATTGCCGAAGCCCGCAAGACATCGGAGATAACCCGAGGCAAGGGCGACGCCAAGTCCACCGAGCTGTACAACAACGCCTATGGACGGGATCGTGCGTTTTTCGATTTCTACCGCTCCCTGCAAGCGATGCGGACAGGGCTGGATGGTAAAACCACCAGCTATGTCGGCCCGCCGAAGGGTGAATTCTACCGGTTCTTCGACAATGACGGGGACGGAAAGGTCAAACGCAAATAGCGGTTGACCAAACCGGGCCGTTGCAGATGGATGATTTCTTCGCCGCCTTCGGCCTGGTGCTTGTTTTCGAGGGCGCGCTCTATGCGCTTTTCCCGGCGTTCATGCAGCGCGTTATGGCCCAGGTGCTGGAAATGCCCCCAGCCACAATGCGCAATGGCGGTCTATTTGCAGCCGTCGTTGGATTTGGCATCGTCTGGTTCGTGCGCCGATAATTTCGGTGGTTGTCAGAGCGTTTTGACGCTTCCGCTTTTGAAAGGTACCAAATTCGTTCTTCGGCACTATTTTGTTAACGAAGATTTACCTCTATTTCGATATGCATTGTCGATTATATTGACTTCGATCCCAGCCGGTGCCACATGGGCTAAGCTGACGCTATCCGGATTTTCCGGACTGGCGCTTTGAGACGCCGACGGAGGGGCGCATGAAACAGTCATTCCATCCGATGCCGAAGGCGGCCCAAAGGGCGCACGGGCTGGTCCGTTACGGGCTGTTGGTAGTGTTCGTCTCTTTCATCGCGGCGTTGCCGCTGGCAAATGCTGAGGCGCGGGGCGCACCGGACAGTTTTGCCGATCTTGCGGAACGTCTGTTGCCGGCCGTGGTGAATATTTCCACCACCCAGAAAGTCGCCGGCCGCGCGGAAAACATGCCCCAGTTCGACTTCCCGCCCGGATCGCCATTCAAGGAATTCTTCGAACAGTTCCAACGCAAGCGTCAGGAAGCGCCGCAGCGTCGGGGTACGTCGCTGGGGTCGGGGTTCATCATCGATCCAACCGGCTACATCGTTACCAACAATCATGTGATCGACGGGTCTGACCAAATCACGGCGGTGATGCAGGATGGGCGGAAATTCGAGGCCAAGCTCGTCGGCCGGGATCCGAAAACCGATCTCGCCTTGCTGAAGGTCAAGACAAAGAAAAAGCTGCCGTATGTGCCGTTCGGCAAGTCCGATGGCGCGCGCGTCGGCGATTGGGTCCTTGCGATCGGCAATCCATTGGGGCTTGGCGGTACGGTAACCGCGGGAATTATTTCCGCGCGCGGCCGCGATATCCGGTCCGGACCCTATGATGACTACATCCAGACGGATGCGCCGATCAATCGCGGCAATTCCGGTGGCCCGCTATTCAACATGAAGGGCGAGGTGGTCGGCATCAACACCGCGATTCTATCGCCGTCCGGTGGCAGCATTGGCATTGGCTTCGCCGTGCCGTCCCAAATCGCCGCCGGG
>CAYYBI010000471.1:0-13058 GCA_964469835.1 uncultured Rhodospirillaceae bacterium | reverse complement strand
CGTCGGTCCGGGACCCAAGCACCGATTCGCAGGCGGCCACGATATCCGGCGCGCATCGCCGCGCTTCGGTGAGAAAATACCCGGCGGCAAATGCGAAGATGCCGCTGTTCCAATAATATTCGCCGCTGGCCACATAGGACTCCGCGGTCTGCTGGTCGGGCTTCTCGAAAAAGTCGGCGACTTGGTACCCATCCGGCGAATCGCTCAGGGATGTCCCCCGGCGGATATAGCCAAAGCCGGTTTCGGCCCGAGTCGGCGTAATACCCAAAGTTGCGATACCACCATTGGCGACAATCCCGGCCGCCTGGGTCATTGCCCTATTGAATGCCGCCGAGTCGCTAATATCGTGGTCGGAGGGCATCAAGAGCATTACCGCACCGGGGTCGGTGTCCGCGACCATCAGCGCGGCGATGACGGCGGCGGCCGCGGTTCCCCGGCCATGGGGTTCGGCCACCACGGTGATGGCTTCGTGGTCCGCGGCGCGTAGTTGTTCGGCGACGAGGAAGCGCTGATCCTGATGACAAAGGGCGATAGGTGTTTCGAATGCCGCGCTATCGAGCCGTTCAATGGTGCTTTGCAGCAAGGAGGCGTCGCCTGCTAAAGCTAGGAATTGTTTGGGATATTCCCGCCGCGACATGGGCCATAACCGCATACCCTCACCACCACAGAGAATAACGGGGAATATCTTGCTCATGTCTGCCATCCTCTCGAAACCTGGTTATCGAGACAGGTTTCGGCCATGGTCTGCCGGTGCGGCCGCATTTGTATCGATATCAGCCAATGTGGGGCAAGATTGAATCTTTGTGCATTACCCCAAACGCCCTAATCCTCACGGGCAGTGCGCAGCGAATGTGAGGGTCTCAATTCTATCCGGCATCGGAGCCAGACCACACGTTCGGTTATCTGATTAGTAAGGTTTACCTCCAGTTGCCGAAATTCTTGGTAATTTAGTGGTACCCCAACCGCGAAATTGCTTACAGCATCTATTGAACTAGGGTGGGAATGCAGGGACGGGTCTGCGGCGTGATTTGAAATCGCTCCGAGGCCTTGCGCGCATCAATATTGAGTCTCCTTGAAGGTTACGTTTATGATTAATAAACTGGCGAGGCTTCTTCAGAAAAAGGGCAGCGCGCAACTTTCCGAAATCTATTCAGTTGTAGAATTGGACGAGCCGTTTCTTGACCGAAACAGGACCCAAAAAAGCGGGACCAAGTCGGCGGATGCGGTCGCCGGAGCGAAGCGGGCCGTAAGTTCCAGGCTCGGTAAGATTGGTTTGGGGGGGAAGCGTCATTCACCACAGTTTGATAGTGCCGATACGGAGCCGGATGGCCCCGTGCCGGAGGATAGTATCTTGAGCCGGGAGTCTGACAGGGAGGGCTCCGAGGCGGAAAGCACTGTATCCGGCAATGCCCACGATATGGAGGTTGGGGCTGCTTCGGGTGATCGCAACGGCCCGGGTGCCGATCGTAAGGTCAGAGCCCTGACGACAGTCTTGTCGAATCGGGAAATGGTGCTGGCGGCGGATGACGAAACCGGGAAGCGTCGCTCTTCAGGATTCAAGACGTATGCAAACGCCCGTCTGTGGCGCCGCGACAATAAGAATTTGAGTTACCTGAACGAGGTGACCAAGCTCTACCGCGATGTGTATACGCCAACCCGCCCAAAGCAGCGCTACGATGAATTCGCGGGTCGGAAAAACGTCATCGATGCCATTATACAAGCGATCGAGGAGGAGCGGGCGCATGTTGTGGTGTACGGCGGCCGAAAGATGGGGAAGACTTCGCTGGCCAATGTGGTTACGGAACTCGCGAAGGAGGCTGGCTACCTGATCGCGCGAATCACCGTGACAACGGATATGAAGTTTAAAGGGTTCATGCAGGCGGTGTTGGAGCAGCTCTCCGCCAACATCAGCCAGGCGCCGGCGGGCGACGTACTACAGAAATCCATGGGGACGGAAGATCTCAGCGCTTACGTCGACGACGAGGACCTGACTGTTCCGGATGCGCTGAAATTGTTTGAATTGCTGGCCGGCGTGCAGTCGTTGGTCGTCATTGATGACTATGATCGGATTCGCGATGACGGGCTGCGCATAAAGATAGCCGAACTTATGGAGGCGATGTCGGATGGCGGTTCGTCCATCAGCTTCCTTTTGTTTGGGCGTGGCGAAAACGTGACCGATTTGTTCCCCGGGGATTTGATGTACCCGCCCACCGCGGCGAACGTGGCGCTGAATCCGATGGATGAGGACGACTCCATCGGCACGCTGACCAATGGCGCCAGGCGCCTGGGAATAGGATTCAGCGACGATGTGATCCAGGCCATCACTCATCTGTCACAGGGCATGCCAGGGGCGATCCAGTGGCTCTCCCTGTTATGCATACGGGAAGCGGTTCAACGGTATTCTACCGAGGCCGAAATGGAGGATCTGACTGCGGTTCTCGACTACGCGGCGACGAAGATCGATCCGGAACTGAGCCGTCTGTACGATAATTTGTGCGGTGCACGCCGGACCGCGTGGGCCAAGGATCTGATGTTCCTCGCGGCCCAGTCACCGAAAATAGGCCAAGGATTTTTCTCGACCAGGGATATGAGCCTTCTGTCTCCGCAGGTGTTGGGGCGAACCCAGTCCGAGCTATCGCTGCATTCTGGATTGTCGCGCCTTTCATCCACCGGGGCTATTCCGATGGTCGAAAAATGGGCGAAGGTGGAGGGACCGATATACCGGTTTATCAACCCTGTCATGCGCACGATCATCTTGCTCAAAAACGCGGATCGCATGAACGAGATCAGGGCGCATCTTATCGAAGGGCCTGAAGTCGTCAGCTATTTACCATCGCCACAGGCGAGCTGACGCCAGGCCGGCAAAACCTCCTCGGATTTCGACTGTTTCGGAAATAATTCCTAATTTTGGGATGCTGGACGCCTGCGTTTTTAGGCAGTGTCATCATTATGCCACACTGATCCGTCGTGTTACTTCGAATCGCTGACAGTGCTTGGTCAGGGTCATCGAAAAGCGGTATAAACATCTCAGAATATGTCATAATTGATGTCCAGATTATTGGAGACGGCCATTGTTTGAAAAATCGAAAAAATCGACATCCCGTAGAATTTTGACCCCCGTCGTTTCTTGCGTTGCGACCATGGCTTGCGTTGCGACGCTTGCCGCAGTACCGGCTTCGGCGCAAATTTTTCCGGAGTATCACGATGAAGGCCGAATTTTCGGCGAGGATCTGCCGCAGGGCGAAACCGTAAGAACGCGCGAGCGGCCCGAGCTTGATGCATTGGGTATCCACGCGGGGTCGTTTTTCATATTCCCGTCTCTCCGCCAGAATTTTACCTACGACGACAACGTCTTCGCCACCGATGGCAATGAGAAGAGCGACGTGGTTTACCGCCTCCAACCGAATGTGGCGGTGAGGTCGGACTGGAATCAGCACAGCCTGAATATAACCGCTGGGGCGGACATTGGGTTCTATTTCGACTACGACAGCGAGAACTACGAGGATTACTATACCGCCGTCTCCGGTTTGGTGAATGTCACTAGGAATACGAATATTCGCGCCAGTGGTCTTTTTTCCCATGAACACCAGTCGCGCGGTAATCCGGATGACGTCGGCGGTGCCGATCCGACCGAATTGAACCGGTATCGTGCCGGGTTTTCCGGGTCTCATCGGTTCAATCGAATAGCCGTGACGGCGGGGGGAGGCTTCGAGCGTGTCGATTTCGACGATGTGGACGCGGTCGGTGGCGGCAAGATCGACAATGACGACCGCGACCGGAGCATATACACGCCGGCTCTCGAAGTCGGGTATCAGATCCGTCCGCAGTATGTTGCATTCATCCGGGGCTCAGGTGAGTTTGTTCGCTACACCCGAGGCGTCGATCGCAACGGCTTTGACCGCGACTCCGATGGCTACAGGGTTGTCGGCGGCGCCAAGATCGATATTACCAACGTAATTTTTGGTGATGTGTTCGCCGGGTATGGTTATCAAAGCTACGAAGACCCAGCCTTCAGTTCCATCGATGGCTTTGTGTTCGGCGGCGATATGAAGTGGAATCCGACCCGTCTCACAACGGTAGGCTTGATATTGACTCGGCAGCTTACCGAGACGATTCAGGATAACAGCAGCGGCTACGTCAGCTCGAGCGCTGGCGTCACCGTCGATCATGAGCTATTGCGTAACTTGATCCTGAGCGCCTTTTTCGGGTATCGGAATGATGATTATGATGGGACCGCGCGCAATGACGACAATTTCCGGGCGGGGATCGGCGCCAATTACGCCATGAACCGGCATTTCATTTTGAATGCGCGGTATGCCTACCGAACTCGGAACAGCAATACCGCAGACGAAGATTATACTCAGAATACGATCAGCGGAGGCTTAACGGCGCGTTGGTAATTTAAAGATTTGCCCGCCGGATTGATCCGGCGGGCAACGTTTGCGTCTGCGGCGTGTAAGAAGACCTATACGGAGAGTCATTGCGGTCTAGTGGCATCGTATTGGGGCCTTTTGCCGCTGATTTTCGGCAGAATTGCGCGCAACATTTTGAAATAATTATATAAATAATGCCATGCCCTACGGTTTTCGGCGATGGGGTGGCGCGTGCCTCTATCGAAGTTTCAAAAGGGGTAAGTCGCAAGAGCTTCTCTCCCTTTTGGGAAGATTTCCGCATAATAGCCAAGGATTCGGCCTCTTGGCGGATGCTGAGGATTTCCGGAACAAATATCATGGGGCCGCTGACTTGCGGCACAGGCTCTAGAATCCGGGTACACGGATGTAGGAGCTGGTTAGACAGGAGGGTAAGACAGGTGTGGAATTGGACTAAAATGGTCATGCGCGGTATCGCAATTGCCGTTCAGATGCTGATTTTGGCTGCAGCGCTTTCGCCGGCATCGGCGTCGTCCGTTGACGCCAAATACATCTTGGGAAGCGGCGACAGACTGAAGATTACCGTTTTCGGAGAAACGGACCTATCCGGCGAGTACGAAATCGATGGGGTCGGTGTGGTTGCCTTTCCGCTTATCGGTGAAGTGCGTGCCGCGGGCGGAACGGCACGGGCGTTGGAAGGCCGGATTGTTAAAAAGCTGCAGGGCGGATTTCTCAAAAATCCCACCATAAACATCGAGATATTGACCTATCGGCCCTTCTTTATCCTGGGCGAGGTAAGACGACCGGGCAGCTATCCGTACAAAAACGGTTTGACCGTTTTGAACGCGGTGGCGATGGCGGGTGGCTATACCTATCGCGCCAAATCCAACCGTTGGGTCGTGACGCGCTCGGGAATCACCAAATTTCAGGATCGCGAAATAGAGGCGGGCAATTTCCAGGTATTACCGGGCGACACTATTGTTGTCCCGGAGCGCTTCTTTTAGCCACTGTTGTCGCTCCTTCCCGTGGCGTACGCCGATGCGACGAATAGGAAGCGACCGCAGCGGCCGTTCCTTTGCCGTAGATCGTTACTTTCAGGGTACTCCTGATGCGTTTGTCACTTATGATGGCAGTCCGACGTATATTCCCTTAAATTCCGGGGGCTATTGGCTGTGGTTAGCATAGTTAAATAGGCGTTAGGCGGGATGGGGTGTACGCTCGGTATCCACATGTGTGTGAAAGAACTAATCCAATATTTATAAACGAATTAACTGATTTTTCGAATATCAATGAAGCAGTTGACATTGTTTACATTAGCTGGTCGGAAATATTTCAATAATTATGTATTTAAAGGCCGGTACTTTACTTAGATTTGTATGCACTCCAACGAAACACGAAAGCGATGAGTATCTGAAATGCGAACCAAGATAACGCAGAGACGCGAGATTGAGCAGACCGACGACGTGCAGATCCTCGACGATATGCCCGAGTCCTCCCGTGACATTACTCTCGCGGAGATTTTTCAGATACTTCGGGACCGCTGGCGAACGATGGCGTTCATCTCTTGCTTCTTCATGGGGGCGATGGTCGCGTATTTGTTGATCGTGACGCCGAAATATAGCGCGTTTGGGCAACTGCTGATTGACAGTCGCTCGGGTCAGGCGAACAACCGGGCGCCGACCGGGACGTCGAGAACGGATATCGCCAATGTCCCCAACGAGATCCGGCTGCTGCAATCGCGGGTGCTTGCCGGCGCTGTTGTCGATTCGCTGGGGCTGGTGGACGATCCCGAATTCAACATGGCCCTGCAAATGGATGGGTTGCGATCGAAGACGTTCTGGGAGCGCTTTCAGGCGTTTGTCGATTCGGGCAACGTCAATGTCTTTACCGTCAGCGAACGCGAGCCGGTGCCGGAACCGCAAATCGGCCCGACTGCCGAACCGGTTAAGGAACAAATCGGCCTGACTGTCGAACCGATTGGAGAACCAGCCGAACCGGTTGAAGGAGAAATCGGCCTGAACGCCGAAACGGTTAAAGAAGCGAAAGCGGCACGCATCCGTACAAAGGTGATCAACGTTTTCCTCGCGAAACTCACCGCCGACGCGGGTAGGCGGACCCGTGTGATCGACGTCGAATTCGAGACCTTGGATCCGACAAAGTCGGCGAAGATCGTCAATACGTTAATGTCCGCTCATCTGGCGAATCAGATAAGCTATTACAAGAAATCGGCCCAAACGGCGACGAGGCAGCTCGAAAAAATCGTCAAGGGTATCGAGATGGATATGCTGGCCGCCGAAGATTTGGTGCAGAAGTTTCGAAGCAAGGCACGTCTGATCGAGACCAGGGGAACCAGCGTCACCATTCAGCAGTTGGGTGAGTTGAACTCGCAGCTAGTGAGGGCGCGCGCCGTGGAATCGCATGCCTCCGCAAGGCTGGCGCAGACTTCCCAATTACTCAAGATACCAGGCAGCATGGCGTCGTCGCCCGAAGTCTTGCGCTCGCCTCTCATTCAGCGCCTGCGCGAGAGAGAGGTCGAGTTGGGACGGCGACGGTCCGACCTTTCCAGCCGGTATGGCGAAAAGCATCCGCAGATGATCAAGGTTCGCGCGGAAATACTTGACTTGCGATCCAAGATTAAGGGCGAGATCCAAAAGATTGTCAACGGTATCACAAACGAGATGCGAATCGCTCAAGCCGAGGTCGCATCGCTCGAACGTGACCTTTCTAACCTTGAAAGCAAGGCGATTACCATTAACAAGGAGGAAATTACGCTGGAAAAGCTGGTGCGTGACGCCAATGCGAAGCGCACATTGTATGCGGAATTTCAGATCAAATTGGCCCAGACCATTGCGTCTCAGGATTTGATCGAACCGAATGCCCGGATTGTCTCCTATGCCGACGTGACGACGACGCCGTCCTCACCGCGGAAGGCGAAGACATTGGCGATCGCCGGTATTCTCTCGATCTTGTTCTCGGTTGCGACGGTCTTCCTGGGCGCTGCATTGCGCCGTACGTTCGAGACAGCGGATGAAGTGGAACGGGCGATCAAATACAGGTCGCTTAGCCTTATCCCCACGACGCCCAATTTGGTCGAATGGTGTAGGGCGCCGGAGAAACGCCGGTCCAACGAGTCCGACATGCGGCTCACCCAGGCCATTCAGAATATGCGCACGGGCCTTTATCTCGCCAGTGAATCGCGGCATCCGAAGACCATTCTCGTGACATCGGCCTTGCCTCGCGAAGGCAAGACGACGACGGCAATCTGTTACGCCAGCTTTTGTGCGAGCGTAGGACAAAAGGTCCTGTTCATCGATTGTGACTTGGTCCGGCCCTCGCTGCAGGAATTAATGGGGGTCGCCAACGATAGCGGCATCATCGACGTTGTTTCGGGAACCGCCGATCTCGAATCGGTCATTCACAAAGGTGGGTCCCTAGGGTTCGATTTCATTACCGCGGGTAAGCGGCAAGGAAAACATGCCAACAATCTCGACGCTTCCGCGGTCGAAGAGATCCTGAACACGCTCGCTTGGGATTACGACGCCATTATCTTGGATTCGTCGCCAGTGCTTGCTTATACTGACACGCAGGTTCTTGCAAAACTGGTCGACAGCACTGTTCTCGTGTTGCAGTGGCGGAAGACCAAGCGTGACGCGCTGCTGCAAGCGGTTCGCCGTTTGGAGGGGATGGGGAACAATTCGCTCGCGGGATTTGTCTTGTCGATGGTTCATCCACGCCGCTGCGAGACACCGGAAACGATCGCGGATTTCGACTATGATTCGAAGGGGGCCGATGGAAAGAAGGCTTTGCCGTGGGGTTACAAACGGCTGCTCGCAGGGTTAGGCCGGAACGCATAATACAATAAATTGCTTGATGTCGGGGCACGCGCTTTGCTTATCTATTCGCCGGGGTTGCCGGAATCCCACCGACAGGTGGAGGGAATGGGATGAAGAATTGGCCATGGCGCCCATCCCGTCTGATTTTGCTGGGACTGTCGTGTACGGTTATGCAGATCCTCGTCCTTTCCGGGCGGGAGGGGATAGCTGTTGGTCTGACGGCGCTTGCCCAAACTGCGAGCCCTAGCGAGGCGTCCCTGGCGTCAACCGCCGGTGTGGACGTCCGAACTATCCAGCGATTGCTCAATCAACTCTCCGAGGGCGATCCCACGCATTACGGGTCGGTTGATCCTGGGCCAGTCAATGGCACCCTTAATCCACGTACCAAGACGGCCATCCGGAATTTCATGCGCATCAAGGGCATCGTGGGACCGCCGAAAGTCGATCGCAATTTGTGGTCGCAACTTGTTTCGGCGCAGCTCGATCTCCCGCCGATGCGACCTGGTGCGCTCCGGCCTGTGGCGACGGGAAAATGTGGCCTCGGTGTTGCGGCGTCCGCTTGCGCGGTGTCGAACGACGTCGGGGCAAACCGCACGATTGGCGAGAAATCAATAGCGTCTCAGCCGCGCGAGACCGCCGATACGGGCAAACCGAAGCGGGCGGCAACAGCGCAAAAATTCGCGAAGGCAAAGGCGCCTCGGGCGGTACGCCACCGGCGGGACGCCGACATACCGACAATTCGATTTGAGAAAGGCCGGGACCGTTCTTTCTTTATTCAATTGGCGTCCTTGGTATCGGATAAGGCTGCCCGTAACCATTGGCGAAAGATTAGTGATAAGAACGCGGCGATCCTAAAGAAGGCGGACGTCGCCATTGAGAAGGCCGTTCTGAAAGGCGATCGGGTCTACTACCGCTTGCTTCTCGGACCGTTCCTTGATCTTCCGGAAGCGCGGCATTTATGCTCGGTGCTGAAACGGAACGAACAAAAATGTCTCGTTCAGACTCGCAGGGGTAGGGCGATCATCTTAGATCGCGCCGGTGTCGTCGCCACGAGCGACCGGAGGTCGAGTGTCGTCGCAACCGATCGCCTGCCGTCCCCACCGCCGGCGCAACCCCGCCGCAAGGTCGTCAGCGAGCCTCTCGCGCCGATACCGTTGCCCGACTTGCCAAAATCGGCCGTTGCGTTGAAGCCGCGACTTGGAGACTCGAAAAATGGCGATGTGACACCGCAGCGACAGGCGGCGCTGCCGACCACCGGGCAAACCGATGGCCCGGGAACACGGGATAGTGTTGCCGGCCGACGCCCGAAAGCCACCCCTGGTGTTTCTGAAACGGGACCGTCGGTTGCGGCGCTCCCGGCCGATCCAGCCACTGATGCGGCGTTTCGGGACGATCGTTCTACAAAGGCTTCGAATGAACAGAAACCCGGGTCGGACATTGGCGATCATGTCGCAGTCCTGTCAAAAGGCGTTGTCGTTGTTCCGGCACGTGGTGACATCGGTGGAGGTTTATCGCCCATTGTCGGACGGCGCTGGTTTGATGTCGTATTTCAAAGGATATGGCTATTTTTGACGGGTTGGGGAGGTATTGGGATCGTCGTTCTGGCCGCGATGTGGTTTGTCGTTTCTCATTTTCGTTCCCGTCGCCGGTCCGCTCAAAATTCGTCCTTTGCCGATGCGCTGAATGAAGGCGATGAACTGCAGAGCACCGAAAAGGCGACTGCGGAAGACGATCTCGTCGCGGAAATTCTCCGGGAATTCGACAGTGCGCAACTCCGCGAATCACGGAGTGCCCGCGACACATTTCTTCAGAATTTATTTGAAGATTCCGAGGTTACCGCCGTCCCGGCGGAAACAGATAGCTCGGCCATGCTCGTCAATTCGCGCTTGAAGGATCTCCTGTCCAAGGAACCGTCCAAATACAAACTCATATTTCTGAATTGGGTATTTCTTAATCAGGTGGGCGTCGCGCTCAATCGCAAGGAACTCCTGATGGAGCAACTTGATCGTGCGATTGGCCGTGAAGTCGATCTCGTGCGGTCCTATTTCAAGGTTCATTTGCTGGAATTGGATCATCGCCATCGGCTTTGCGATCGCTTGCCGGGGCTTTTCTATTGCCTTCAAAAATCGGATTCCTGAACGGCACCAGCTTCGGAACCGATAAAAGCCCTCCAGACCCGATGAATTTCATCCCAGGTTCTGGCGTTTAAACGTAAACATTATTGGATGTGCGGCCGCTGGCGGTACTTGAATGTAGACCGGCTTCGGCCGGCATAATTCTTATGGGTAATTTTAGCCGACACCTACTCAGTTAGGCGATATTTGACGCAAATTTATTACTACTAATAACTAAATCCCTAACACCCAATTCGTTTTGATCCGAGGCTCTCGTGACTCTAATACTATTTCATGGAGTATTTAAAAAGAATTTTGGTAAAGCAAATCCTTGTCCAAGAACAAAGATACTTAATAAAGCGAAATAAAAGTGCCATCCCCTATTCAATATAAGGGATAGCCCTTTAGAAATCGTACTAACCCCGGGTGGATATACCCGTGTAGGGATGAGGAGGTCGGTTTGGCAACCGAAATTACTTCCAGTGAGGATATGGCGCGCGAATTGGCGGCCAATGCGGGGAATACGGGCGCGGCATTGTTGGCTGACACCGACGCGCCTGAGCAGCCGATGGATGATGCGTCGATCGTCGATCGGGTCACCGAACACCCGCAAGTAAAGTGGCGTGAGCTTGCAAAAAAATCACAGGAATGGCGTGCGACGTGGCTTGTCATGTTCCTGGCCGATGTCGTGGCCTTGGAGCTGTGCGTGGTTCTCGGGACATTGACCCGGCTTAGCCTGTCGCCGATCTGGCCGATTGAGATCAGCATTGCACAATATCTGGATATTGCTATTGCCGTGTTGATGCTGCCGGTGGCCCTGAACTTCATCGGCATGTATCCGGGGTATGGCACCAATCCAGCGTCGCGGTTGCGCCAGCGCGTTGTCGCGAGTTTCGTCCTGTTCGGCTTGCTCATTGCATGGAACTACCTTCAATACAAGGATGACCTGTCGCGCGGAATTCTGGTTGCCTCGGCGCTCTTCGCCGTTTTCGTACCCTCCATCGTCGAAGCATTTGTCCGGCATACGCTGATCTCCCTGCGGCGATGGGGGCAGCCCACGGTTATTCTCGGCGGCGGTCAAACCGGCCAGGCTGTCGTGCGTTTGCTGCAGCGGCGGCCCGAATTGGGGTTCCGGCCAATTGGCGTGTTTGATGACGATGCGGCGAAATGGGGAACCGAAATCGAGGGCGTTCGAGTCCTCGGTCCCATTGCGCATGCCAGCAATTTCAGCCGGTTGCCGGTTCGGAATGCGCTCATCGCGATGCCGCGTCTAAACGGGCATGAGACGGCCAAGGTGCTCGAGGATCTTCGATTCGAGAATGTAATTATTGTACCGCATCTGTTCGGCCTGCAGAGCCTCTGGGTCTCGCCGGTCGACCTTGAAGAGGTCGTAGGTCTTCAGGTTAAGAACAATCTGCTGGTCAAGCACAACTATCTTATAAAGCGTGCATTGGATTATGCCATTGGAATTCCGGCTGCGATACTCTCGCTACCGATCCTAGCTCTCGCGGCGCTGTGGATATTCTTGGTCGATGGCGGGCCGATCTTTTTCGTTCAGGAACGGCGTGGCTACAAAAACAAGCGTATCGGTGTCCTGAAACTGCGCACGATGTACAAGGATGCCGAAAAGCGGCTGGTCGACCATTTGGCCGAGAATCCGGATGTCCGCGACGAATGGGAGCGGTTTTTCAAGCTGCGTAAGGATCCGCGCATACTACCGGGCGTCGGTCGTTTCCTGCGCCGGACCAGTCTCGACGAATTGCCACAGGTCTTGAACGTTCTTCGGGGCGATATGTCGCTCGTCGGCCCGCGGCCGTTCCCCGACTATCATTTGGAAAAGTTCGATCGGCGATTTTGTGACATTCGATCCAGCGTGCTGCCGGGCTTGACCGGGTTCTGGCAGATTTCTGCCCGAAGCGACGGTGACTTGGACGTTCAGAAGTCCTTGGATAGTTATTACATCCGCAATTGGTCGGTCTGGCTGGATCTATATGTGATGATGCGGACATTCATCATCGTCATTCGCGGAACCGGCGCGTACTAAGGCGCGCAGGCGCATCGGTCAGCGCATCCCCGGCCAACTAATTATTTTACAGACGCGTTTGCGCTGCCCAGTGGGCGGCGCAAATTGCGTCGGTGCTGCAATCGATAGATAGCCACCGCGCGCCGCCCCAAAAGAGGGGGCGTATCGCCGGGCGGCGCCATCGCGGTTACCGCTGTAATGACAGCACAATTGCTTTGGTAAATTCACCTGGCGAACCAACCGGGGAAGCGCGATGTCGTTATGGGTACCCCCGCTGTTATTTCGCTACCGACAATGCGGCATGGACCGTCATAACTTATTGAGGTAGTACATTTAATCATGGTTTTGTGAAGTTTCTGATTATTGTTGCGATCGAGCCACCCTCGAATTCGGTGACCAGTCGAGCCCGTCGATGGGCCGGTTTCGGGGGCTTGTACGGGCGTCTAATTGAATACCGATACAAATGTTGTGAAAAATTATCTTGCGCCAAAAATGCAATAGACGACACACAGGAAGCATGGGCATGTCGAAAGGCAACGAGATTTCGACTGGAGAGCACGACCGGGAACTGGAACCGGCCGGAAAGCGGACTTTCAAACATGATCCCGATGCTCTCGGCACGGCGACGGACCAGAATGGCGGCACCCCGGAGGCTGCTGTGTGGGGAAATGGGGGGCTCAGCTTGAATGACGCGATTGGGGCGCGTACCAAGCAGGGC
>CAYYBI010000470.1:0-4746 GCA_964469835.1 uncultured Rhodospirillaceae bacterium | reverse complement strand
GCAAGCGGCCTATGTGGAGGAGATGAATGGCCGCTGGAACGGCATCGAGGTGGTCGGCGCCGCCAGCGCGGAAGCCGCCTGCCGCGACGCGGACATCGTCATCCCGGGCGGCCCGATTCAGGAAAGCCGCACGCCGGTGATTCTCCCCGGCTGGATAAAGCAAGGCGCGCTGGTCGTGACGATCGACTACGATTCCTACGTCAACGACGACTGCATCGCCGCAATGGATCTGGTGCTGACCGACGATCGCGGCCAGATCGAGGACGCGCGCCGGCATGAGGGCAAGTTCACCGGCGTGACCCGCATCGACGCCGACAACGCCGAAATGATCGCCGAGGGCCGCGGGCTGCGCACGACGGATACGCAGCGCATCTTGGCCTTTAATCTCGGCATTGCCCTGGAGGACGTGGCGACCGCGGCGGAAATCCTGCGACGGGCGCGCGCCGCGGACGCGGGAACTGTCTTACCGGCATAGCTGCAATTTCCTATTTGCCGCTCGCGCGATCCCCCGCCATATCCTTCGGGCGCAAAATCAGCAGCGCCAGCGGGCCAACGACCAGCACCAGCGCGATGTGGCCGAAGGCAATGCCCCAGTTGTACACGGTCTCCCCACCCAACGCGTCAAGAATTATACCGACCACCAGCGGACCGACGAACCCGCCCGCATACCCCAGCATGGCGTGCACCGCCAGCGTCGCGCCGCGTTTGCCGGGCGCGGCGCTGCCGACCGTGCCGGCGGTCAGCGAAGACGAATCCGCATAGATGAACCCGTTGTAGATCAGGCAGAACGCCGCCGCCGCGCCATAGCCCCAGCCGGCGGAAAAACCCAACATCGCGGCCATCGCCATCGAGACGAAAAAGACGAACAGGATCCAGCGCTGGCGGCCGAAGCGGATCGCGATTTCGTTGCCGAATACGCTGGTCGCGGTGCCGACCAGCCCCATCAGGGTCGCGATGACGGTCGGCACGAAGATCTCCGGCTTATCCCCCGACTGCATCGCCGCGAAGGCGAGAAACGCGACCACCCAGGAGCGCAGCGCGAACATCTCCCAAGTGTGGGCGCAATAACTCAGGGAGTAGGCCATGGCGGAGCGGTTGCGGAACACCGGACCGAAATCGAGCAGCTTGGTCTCCGGCGCGTCGGGCTCGGCCGGCTGCGGCGTGCGCGCGGGCATGAAAACCAGCACGATAATCAGCGCTGCCAGCGTTCCGCCCGCCGCGACCAAAAAGGCGGCCTGCCAGTTGAACAGGGTTTCGATTGCGCCGGCCGCGACGAAGGACAGCGCGCCGCCGACGCCGATGCTGGCGGCGTGGAACGAGACCGCGCGGGTCCGCTGCGCGCCTTCGGTCAGATCCGCCAGCGCCTTCAGGCCGACCATATAGGTGCCGGCCCAGCCGACCCCCGCCATCGTGCGAAACACCATGCCGGTCGCGAAATCAGTCGCGGCCACCGCCATGCCGATATGGGAAATCGTGCTGATGCCGACCGCGAGCATGTAGATACGGCGCGGATCGACTTTATCCGTCGCAGTCACCAGCATCGGCACGCCCAGCGCATAGGCGCCGAAGAAGATGCCCGAGAGCCAGCCCGCTTCCGTATGGGTGATGTTCCATTCGGCAAAGAAAACCGGCAGCAGCGCCGGAAAGGTGAAGGCGCCGAGCTGCCCCAGCACTTGGGATGTGCACATCGCGGCCGTCAGCCGCACGGCCGAAACAGCGCGGGGTGACGGGTCGCTCATAGCGGCAGCCTCAGCCGTCCAGCTTCTTGCGCAGCAGCTCGTTGACCAGTTTCGGGTTGGCCTTGCCCTGCGTCGCCTTCATGACCTGGCCGACGAACCAGCCAATGACCTTGACGTTGCCGCCCTGATATTGCGCGACATTGTCGGGGCTGCCGGCGATCACCTGGTCGACCGCATCTTCGATCGCGCCCGTGTCGGTAATCTGCTTCAGCCCCTTTTCCTCGACGATGTCGGCGGCATCCTTGCCGGTCGACCACATCTCGTCGAACACGTCCTTGGCGATACGGCCAGAGATGGTGTCGTCGGAGATCAACTCGACCAACCCGCCCAGTGCCGCTGCCGAGACCGGCGACGCGCCGATGCCGAGATCGTCCTTGTTGAGCCGGCCGAACAACTCGCCGGTGACCCAGTTCGCCGTCAACTTGGCATCCCGGCCCTTCGCCGCCGTCTCGAAATATTCCGCGGTCTCCCGTTCCGCTACCAGCACGGTCGCGTCATAGGCGGACAGGCCGTATTCCTTCACGAACCGCGCCTTCTTCTCGTCCGGAAGTTCCGGCAGGGTCTGCTTCAACGCCTCGACGAAATCCTGTTGCAGGTCGAGCGGCAGCAGATCCGGATCGGGGAAATAGCGGTAATCGTGCGCATCTTCCTTGCTGCGCATCGACCGTGTGACGCCGCGATTGGAATCGAACAGACGCGTTTCCTGTTCGATTTCGCCGCCTTCCTCGATGATGTCCACCTGGCGCGCCGTCTCGTAATCGATCGCCGATTTGAGAAAACGGATCGAGTTGAGGTTCTTGATCTCGCACCGCGTACCCAGCGGATCGCCCGGGTGCCGGACCGACACATTGGCGTCGGCGCGCATCGATCCTTCCTGCATGTTGCCGTCGCACGCGCCGATATAGCGCAGGATCGAGCGGATTTTCGTGACATAGGCCACGGCCTCGTCGGAGGACCGCATATCCGGCTTCGAGACGATCTCCATCAAGGTCACGCCGGACCGGTTCAGATCGATATAGGATTGCGACGGATGCTGATCGTGGATCGATTTCCCGGCGTCCTGTTCGAGATGCAAACGCTCGATACAGATGATTTTGGTTCCCCCGTCGGGCAGGTCGATTTCGATCTCGCCCTCGCCCACCACGGGCAGCTCGTATTGCGAGATTTGATAGCCTTGCGGCATGTCGGCATAGAAATAATTCTTCCGCGCGAACACCGAGTGCAGGTTGATGTGCGCATTGAGCGCCAGCCCGGTGAGTACCGCCTGGCGGACGCTTTCCTCGTTCACCACCGGCAGCATCCCCGGCATGCCCGCGTCGACCAGGCTTACCTGCGCATTCGGCTCGGCGCCGAATTCCGTGGACGCACCGGAAAAGAGCTTCGATTTGGCGATGACCTGGGCATGAATTTCGAGGCCGATCACCACTTCCCAATCGCCGGTCTTGCCTTTTATCAGATCGGACATCGCGCCCCCGTCAGCATCCCAATTGTTTCGCCAATTCTTCGATCGTCGACGCGGTCAGCTCCCACGCGCCCTCCGCCTCCAAATCGGTCGTCTGCTGAGGTCCGTATTCGGTCGGCCGGCGAACGAAGGCGGTCTGCATGCCGTGGGATTTGGCGTGCAGAAGATCGTAATTATGGGCCGCGACCATCATCAACCGCGCCGGGTCGCCCCGCGACAGCAACTCAATCGCCATTTTATACGTCGACGGGTCGGGTTTGAAACGCCGCACGTTCTCGGCCGTCAGGACGCAATCCCACGGCAGTTTCGCGCGCTTCGACATCACGGCCATGCCGAAAAAGTCGGAGTTCGACAAGGTGCATAAGGTAAATCGCTTGGACAACCGCTCAAGACCCGCAACGGAATCGGACCACGGCTGTAGCCGATACCAGGCTGTCCTCATGAATCGTTGCTCCAGATCGGGCAAGTCACCGAGGCCGTACCGGGGCAACATCTCGTCCAGTTTTTCGCGGTAAATCTGACCCACCGTCATCCACGGCCGGGCCCCGGAATTCACCGCGTCCATGCCCGGACGGTACGCCGTCTTCCATTCGTCGACGAAGGCGACCCAATCGACCTCGAAGCCCCGCTCTTCGCCCCACCGGGACAAATCGGCAATGATACTGCCGCGCCAATCGACCACCGTGCCGAACACGTCGAAGACAAGGGTCGCGACTCTGTCGATACTCATGGCACCCTCATCCTGCAATAAATGCCGGTTTCGCGGTGAAACTGGCGGAGTCTTCCAATACCTGGGCGACCTGCAACACCGTCGCCTCGTCGAAGGGTTTGCCGATCAAATGCAAACCCAACGGCAAGCCTTCCTTCGACAGACCCGCCGGCACCGAAATCGCGGGCAATCCCGCCAGGCTAGCCGGAACGGTGAAAACATCGTTGAGGTACATCGCAATTGGATCGTCCATCTTCTCGCCTTGCGCAAAGGCAGCGCTTGGCGCGGTCGGGGTCAGGATCGCATCGACCGTCTCCCAGGCCGCGCGAAAATCGTCGGCAATGTGCGTCCGTACCCGCTGCGCCTGCAGATAGTAGGCGTCGTAGTACCCGGCGGACAGTACGTAAGTGCCTATCATCACACGCCGCTTGACCTCGGGGCCAAATCCTTCGGCTCGCGTGTTCTCGTACATCTCCTGAATGCTGTCGCCCTCGACCCGCAGCCCGTACCGCACGCCGTCGTAGCGCGCCAGATTCGAAGACGCCTCCGCCGGCGCGACGATGTAATAGGTCGGTAGCGCGTATTTCGTGTGCGGCAGGCTGATATCGACGATGTCCGCGCCCGCCGCCTTCAGCCAATCGATCCCTTGCCGCCACAGGGCCTCGATCTCATCGGGCATGCCGTCCAGCCGGTATTCCTTGGGCACGCCGATCTTCATGCCGCGCACGCCGCCGCCCAGCGGCGCTTCGTAGTCCGGCACCGGCAGATCGACACTGGTCGAATCCTTGGGGTCGTGCCCCGCCATCGCGCCGAGCATGATCGCCGCGTCGCGCACG
>CAYYBI010000469.1:0-3418 GCA_964469835.1 uncultured Rhodospirillaceae bacterium | reverse complement strand
CGTCTTGCCGCGTCCAGTGCCGGCTGTCCGGCGACTCCGCATATCCCAGACGATAGGCAAAATCGTCGCCCCGATAGCAGTACCACATGCGCCAGCTTGCACCGTCCCGCACGACGCAGGGGCGGGCGATGGCGCATTCGCCGGGATGCGCGAAATCAATCGCGACGCCGTCCGGTGTCCAGGTGATGCCGTCCGGGCTGACGGCGTGACGGATATTGTAGTCGGGCCTTGGCGGCGTGTTGCGCCAGCGGGTCGCCGAGAGGTACCACATGCGCCAGGTCGCGCCGTCCCGCAGGACGCAGGGCGTCGAGACGAAAATCGGATCAGCCGTGGTACGGTCGAAAACCGGCGCGTTGCCCGACCGGTCGAAGATGGTGTCCGCCCCGTCATCGCTATCGGCGTGTCCGGTTGCGAGGCCGATGGCGATGTGGAACGGGTCGCGTGTCGATTTGCTCCAGCCAATGTAATATTGCCGGCGTTCCGCGCCGCTGGTGACCAGCCACGAGCCCATGGCGCCGGTTTCGTCGAAGCTATCGGGCGGGCCGGGGGCGAGCGTCGGTATCTCGGCCAGCGCGATGACATTCTGCGGATCGGCGAGATCGATTTCCAGCCAGCCGAGATGGGACCGGTTCGCGCCGTCGCGCGGGGTGAACCACACACGGTGGCGGCCACTCTCCAGTGGCTCCGCATAGGGCATCGAACAATGGCTTTGCATCCACGGTCGCTGCCCGCCGGCGGTGAACACGCGGGCGAGCTTGCGCCATTTCATCAGAAATTACGCAACCGGTTGCTGGGGATTTTTGCGCGTTCCGATGATTTTCCCGGATAGACGCCGCGCTCATCCGCGTTGTCGGTCAGCACCGCGCCCGCACCGATGACACAGTGTGCGCCGATGGTGAGGTTGTCGGCGACCGTTGCGTTGACGCCGAGAAAGCAATTGTTTCCGACCGTCACCGCGCCGGAGATCACTACGTGGCTGGCGATAAACACGTTGTCGCCGATCCGGCTGTGATGGCCGATATGGTTGCCGCTCCACAGGGTGGTGTTTTCGCCGATTTCGACAAAAGGCTGGATGGTGTTGTCTTCCAGTAGGAATAGGTTTTCGCGCGGCTCGAACCCTTTCCAGATCCAGGCGCGACTCGAGACGTAATGGGCGAGCAGGTACCCTTTGCCGCGCGCGGCGGCGGCTTTATCCTGGCGCTGACGGTTGACCCCGCCATACCCCATCGCGACGAACAGGTCATGGCCGTCCGGCGGCAACCGGGACTCGATGTCTTCGAATGGCAGGACGGGCAACCCGAAGGCCGTGTCGCCATTCATGAATTCGGCATCGACCGTAAATGCCGTCACCTCGTAATCGCTGTCTTCGGAAAAATAGTAGTGGGCGACTTGGGCAATTTGGCCGGCGCCGAAGATTATCAACTTTCGCATGCGGCGACTGTAACCGTGTCTGGCATCTTTGATAAGGGTCGGCGTAAACTCCGATCCCATGTCCGATGTTGCCCTCCAGGTGCTTCAAGCTGCGCTCGCCCATCAGCAGAACGGCGAACACGAGGCGGCGATTGCGCTGCTGGGTGATCTCTTGCGGCGTGTGCCCGACCACCCCGACGCCCATAATTTGATGGGGCTTTCATTGCATGCGCTGGGCCGCTCCGGCGATGGCTTGCGGCAATTGGAAAAAGCAATCGCGGCGCGGCCGGACGTGGCGATGTTCCATACCAATGCGGGTGTCATGGCGCTGGCCGCCGGCGACGCCGAAGGCGCACTCGCCCGGCACCAGTGCGCCATAGAGATCGATCCGATGTCGTCGGATGCGTACAACAACCTTGGCATTGCGTTGCAGCACCATTGCTTGTTCGAGGATGCGCAAATCGTTCTCGAGAAAGCGGTGCTGTTGAATCCAAACGCGGCGTCGGCACGGGTCAATCTCGGCAACGTCCTCCGCTTGCTCGGCCGGTTGACCGATGCGGTGACGGCCTATGAAGAGGCGATCGCCCTGGCGCCGGAACGAGCGGAAGCGCACAACAATCTTGGCAACGCGCTGAAGCAGTTGGGACGTTTTGGGGATGCGCTGGCATCGTTCGACCGGGCGCTTGCGCTGATGCCGGGTTATGCCGACGCGCACTATAACCGGTCGCTGGTACTGGCGGCACGGGGCGACGCGGAGGGGGCGCTGGCTGGGCTGGATCAGGCATTGACATTGCGTGACGACAACCGATTCCGCCTGGCGCGGGCGGGGTTGCTGCCGGTGATCGGCCGGTCGTCAGATCACCTCCGGTCCTGGCGCGAACGGTTCATAACGGAAATCACCGATCTGATGTCACTAGGCATCCGGCTACCGATCACGGCGATCGACGCGCCAGTGATGAATTTCTATCTGGCCTATCAGGGTGAGAACGACCGGGACGTTATGACGCTGCTTTCGCGGTTTTACCGTCAGGCGTGTCCGGAGTTGTGCTGGACAGCCCCGCATTGCGAAGCGGGCGCGCCGGCGCGCGGCAACGGCCGCCTTCGCGTCGGCTTCTTCTCGATGTATTTCAAAAATCATGCGGTCTGCTGGACGATCCGCGATCTGCTGGCGGCGTTGCCGGTGGACCGGTTCGAGCGGTCCGTGATCACCACGGTTGCACCGGCGGAAATCGACGGCGCGTTGGTGGCGTCGGCGGATCGCACGGAGCATGTGCCGCAGAATCTGGTCGCGGCGCGAAACCGCATCGCGGAGATGGAACTGGATATCTTGATCTATGCGGATATCGGCATGGACGCGTTGAGCTATTGCCTGGCGCACGGCCGCCTGGCCCCGGTGCAATGCGCGACCTGGGGTCATCCGGTGACGACGGGAATTCCGACCGTGGATTACTATCTGTCGAGCGATGTGGCCGAACCGCCGAATGCGGAGTCGCACTACACGGAAAACCTGATCCGGCTTGACGGAGTACAAACCAGTTACCGGTTTCCAGCTGTGCCGAATCATGTGCGCGACCGCGCGGCGCTGGGGCTGCCGGGGGAAGGGACGCTGTATATTTGTCCGCAGAGCCTGTTCAAGCTGCACCCGGCGATGGACGAACCGCTGGCGGCGATACTGTGCGGCGATCCCGATGCGCGCCTCGTGGTGTTTTATGGGGTGGATGAGTTCTCGGTAGACGCATTGTTAAAGCGGTGGCGGCGTACCCTGGGGGAGTGGTTCGATCGGGTTTGTTTTATTTCCCGCTTGCCGTTCGATGGTTTCATGGAGGTACTGTGTTCGGCGGATGTGCTGCTGGACAGCTTTCCGTTCGGTGGCGGCAACACAAGCTACCAGGGGTTCGCGGCGGGGGTGCCGATCGTCACGCTGCCGGGCGATTATCTGCCGGGCCGGGGCACATTGGCGCATTACCGGCTGATGGGGATCGAGGGCTGCGTGGCGTCGTCGGTGACG
>CAYYBI010000468.1:0-4194 GCA_964469835.1 uncultured Rhodospirillaceae bacterium | reverse complement strand
TCGCACTTGGCCCAGAAGGGATGAAATTTCGGGTCGGAGAGCTCATCGCCTTCAACTGAACAGCCGACACTCACGCCCCGGAAACCAAGGGTCTTGGCGGTATAGGTGATCTGCTCTATGGCGAGATCCGGATATTGCAGGGCCGACGTACCAAAGGCGACGAAACGGTCGGGATTACGGGCGCAGATGCCCGCCAGCGCGTCGTTCTGAATCTTGATCAGTTCCGCCGCCGCGTCCCGTTCCGCGTGATACCAGTAGGGATTGATGCTGAGCGCCGAGACATCGATACCCTGTTCGTCCATCGCGGCGATGCGCGTGGTCGTATCCGTCATCAACAGTTCCGCCTTCGCGTTCTGTCGGCCGAGAATGGCCAAGGCTTCGGGCACCGCGCAATGTGCATGCACGTCCACCGTCTTGACCCTGGTACCATTGACGACAACCTTGCGGCGGCGACCATGGCTATGCGGTGTGGAACCGGTGGACTGTCCGCCTTCAGCCGAAGCGGCGCTTAACGTGCATCCTACAAAGCCAATCCCTGCCGGACCGTTGCTCATTGGTGTTTCCCTTCGATCCCTGTTCATGAGCCGCGTACTTGATTGTCGTGGCCCGTAATCGTGACGCGGCCCATGGTATCGCTCATTGAGCATTAATGCGAACGTCCGAACCTGGCTAACAGCAGAAGAAAAGATGCGACGGTGTTTGATCCGCTTTACACCCGAAAAGCGGAAATCAAATTGATGAAGTTGTGTGCGAGCCGATTTTGCTAAATGTGATTACGCTTATACCAAATTGCCTTGTTGCTTCGAGCCTTGGTACATTGACGCGCTTTACGAATCGCCCCTAGATGCGCCGACAACTTTTGAGAGAACATGAGCCCAATGGCAAAACTGAAAGAGAACTGGCGCATTTACCCCTCAAAATACCGAGGTGTGATGATCGAATACCATGACCTAAGCGGAAAACTGTTATTGGCTCTGAATTACCAGCCCGAGCAAGCGCGCCAGTTGGCAGATCAAATCCTCGGTACGGTCGAAAATCGCCAGAAAGAGCCAACCCGCAGGGCCTCTTAGTTTTTCGCCCAATCCAAAACGAATTTGAACTGGCCCTTAGCGAAGCACGGTCGACTGTTGCCGACATGCCAGCGCTGGCACGTTGGGAAACTTGTCTATCCGATTGCATAAAGCCGCTATTGGCAGAATAGGACCGCCGCTCGTGATAGTCCGATTTGCGTCGGGCCACAGACTCAACCATTCAGCCATCCGACTTACGGTCCTGGCTAGAAGCTGACATTTGCACATTTTCTGATTAAGTCCGCTTTATCCCCGGGAGCGGACATGCCAAGCGTCCCAGACGTGAAGAGTTGATCAAGCCCCTGACCGGAACTAATCCCGAGCGTGCCGCGATGTTGCGCAAGGTTCTCGGGGGCCCGTGCCGAGTTTGAGACTTGAGGTCACTACCCAGCCCTGGTTTGGCGCGCCACCGGAAGGAACTCGCCAACCGACCGCTCATCCGCGCCCGGGCCATGCCACGGTGCGTCTGCCTGCAGTATCGCTATCTCGACGTGGCCGAGTATCGGGTCGATAATCCCCTTGCTCGGATACGCCCGTGTATCAAGGCGCCTAATGTCATCGCGTATCTGTTTGCCGCCGGATCCTGAATCGGAGTTCTTCCATGCATGACATCATCATCATCGGCGGCGGTTTGCATGGCAGCAGCACCGCTTATCACCTGTTGATGCGCGACCCGACGCTGCGCGTCGCGGTGATCGAGAAGGATCCGACCTATGAGCATGCGGCCTCGGCCCGCTCCAACGCCGGGGTGCGGATCCTGTTCAGCCAGGAAGAGAACATCTCCATGTCGCGCTATGGTCATGAAGTCTACGGCAATTTCGCCGAGCTGATGGCGATCGACGGCGAACCGGCGCATCTCGATTTCTATCGCCACGGTTATCTGTTCATATCGAACACCGAAGAGCAGGCCGTTGCGATGCGGGCCAATCACGAATTTCAGCTCTCCATGGGCTGCGACGTGCGGCTGCTCGACGGGCCGGGGGTGGGGGAGCTGCACCCGTGCTTCCGCACCGACACCATTACATGCGCCGTCTATTCACCGAATGATGGCTGGCTCGACCCGCATGGCGCGCTGACCGGGTTCCGGCGCAAGGTGCGCGCACTCGGTGCCGAGTATATCGACGCCGAGGTGACCGGCATTGAAATCTCCGATGGTTTGGTGCGCGCCGTGGAGCTCGCCGACGGCAGCCGCATGCCGTGCCAGACCCTGGTCAACAACACCGGCGCCTGGGCCAAAGAGATCTGCCAGATGGCCGGATTCGAGATCCCGGTGGTGCCGCTGCCGCGCACGACTTTCTATTTCGAACCGGCAGAGCTGATCGGCGTCACCCCACAGACTCTCGACGGCCAACCCATCGGTATCCGGCCCGAGGGCAAGGGCTTCATCTGCGGCAACACCAAATTCAGCCGCGCCGGCAAGTTCGATTGGACCGTCGATCACACCATCTTTGAATCCGAACTTTGGCCGAAATTGGCGCGAATGGCCCCGGCGCTGGAGACTCTGAAGGTGATGAACGCCTGGCCCTGCCACTACGCCTACAACCATTTCGATGGCAACATGCTGATCGGGTCCTGGCCGGACGGGCCAGAGAATATGATGATGGCGACCGGCTTCAGCGGCCATGGGCTGCAACACGCGCCGGCGGCCGGGCGGGCACTGTCGGAGTTGATCCTGTTTCGCCGGTTCGAGACGATCGATCTGGAGCGGTTTCATTGCAAGCGGGTGATCGAGGGGCGGGCGGAGCCGGAGGTGGGGGTTTTGGCGTAGGGTGGCGGACGATGGTTGCGCAAGATGCTCGGAGGACGGGCAGCGTTTGATGCTTGAGGGTGCTGTCAAATCTGCAAGCTGACCTTGTCGGCGCCTTTGATCGACGGCCGCGGGCGCGTCGGAATCGGTTGGTCGTGTTTGGCGTTCCGCGGCGTTTAAGAGGTAGAGTAGGGATATGCGGACGGCTTGGTTATTTAGGGCCACATGCCGTCCATTCAGGGAAATCAAGGTTTCGACACAAGGAAGGACCGATAAATGTCATTGGAAGCGCTGAACGGAGACGTTGAAACGTCTCCGACATCCGTCGAGGTGTCTCCACTCTCCCTACACATTGGTGCGGAGATTGGCGGAGTCGATCTCTCCCGCCCGTTGCCGCCGGAACAAGTGCGAGATATCCGAGCCGCGTGGCTTAAGTGGAAGGTCGTTTTTTTCCGCGACCAGCCGATGACGCATCGCCAGCACATCGATTTTTCGCGCCAGTTCGGCGAGGTGACGCCCGGACACGTGGTCTACGGCAGCGACAGCGAATTTCCGGAAATTTACCCGATCTCCAAGCATCGCACGGCGAACAATTTTCGCGAACAGGTGATATTGCGCGCCTGGACAGGCTGGCATACGGATATTACCGCCGCGATCAACCCGCCCATGGCATCAATCCTGCGCGGCGATATCGTTCCGCCCTATGGCGGCGACACGCAATTCACAAGTATGATTGCGGCCTACCAGGCCTTGTCGCTGACCCTGCGGTCCTTTGTCGACGGCCTGCGCGGCATCTACCGGAACGGGGCGCCGCAAAACGTTGAAGCGAGAAACGACTACCAGGAAATGATCCAGAACCGCACTCTCGTTTCCGAGCATCCCTTGGTGCGGGTCCATCCCGAAACCGGAGAGCGGGCGCTGTATACCGGCCCAGGGCATCTGAAATCGGTCGTCGGGCTTACGCCGACCGAAAGCCGGGGACTGCTGGAACTGTTATGGGCGCATCTCACGCGTCCAGAGTTCACGGTGCGCTTCAAATGGGAGCCTGGCAGCGTCGCCTTCTGGGACAACCGGTCGGTATGCCACCTGGCGCCGCGCGATATCTTCGCGTCCGAATTCGACCGTCAATTCTATCGGACCACGCTGGTCGGTGACGTGCCGGTCGGTATCGACGGCAAACCTTCGAAATCATTGGAAGGGGACCCGATTACCGCCGCGTAGACGCGGCGCATGACGGTTGCAGGCAGTAAACCGACACGGTCTTTGTAAGGGAATATGACGCCAGGCGTTTCGAATCCGTCGAAGTGCGTCAGCTGACACCGACAATCGGCGCAGAGATCATAGGCGTTCCTAGCGCATTGAATGGCGATCGACCTC
>CAYYBI010000467.1:0-14421 GCA_964469835.1 uncultured Rhodospirillaceae bacterium | reverse complement strand
ATGATCACCGGCTTTGCCCGGCTGGACGGCTGGCCGGTCGCGCTGATGGCGAACGACCCCTACCATTATGCCGGCGCCTGGACCGCCAAGGCATCGGAAAAGGTCGAACGGTTCGTGCAATTGGCCGAGGTCTTCCACCTGCCGATGGTGCATCTGGTCGACAATCCGGGCTTCCTGATCGGCCGGCAGGCGGAGGATGAGGGCACGATCCGCTATGGCGCAAAGGCGCTAGCCGCGGTGTTCGGCTCGACCGTGCCCTGGGCCGTGGTGATCGTGCGCAAGGCCTTCGGCGTCGCGGGATCCGCGCATATGAATCCGGATCGCTATGGCATCCGCGCGGCCTGGCCGTCCGGCGACTGGGGCTCGCTGCCGATGGAAGGCGGCATCGAGGCGGCCTACAAGGCGGACATCGCGGCTTCATCCGACCCGGAAGCGCGGCTCGCGGAAATCGAGGCGCGGCTGGAAAAACTGCGCTCGCCCTTGCGCAGCGCCGAATCCTACATGCCGGAGGAAATCATCGACCCCCGCGACACCCGACCGATGCTGTGCGACTTCGCCGAAATGGCCGCACCGTTGCGAATTCCGGGGGTGACGACGTTCGGGTTCAGGCCTTAAATCCGTCGAGAAAAGTCAAATCCGGCGCCATCCCCAGCCCCGGCGCGTCCGGCAGCACCATGCGGCCATTCTTGATCGGCGGCGGAGCGCCGAGCATCTCTTCGCGCAGCGGGTTCGGATTGACGTCGGCTTCCAGCAATCCCCTGCCGCCGGCGGCTGCCAGAAGATGTGCCGACGCCATGAATCCGACTGCGCCGCCGAGGTAATGCGGGCAATAGGTCAGTCCGGCAGCCATGATCCGCCGGGCCACCGGCAGGCAGCCGGTGAAGCCGCCCCATTTGGTCATGTCCGGCTGCATATAGGCGATATTGCGCGACGCGATCATGGCGTCGAATTCCGCGTCGCCGCGCAAATTCTCGCCCGCCGCCAGCAGCACCGGCGAACTGTTCGCCAGCGTCAGCCATTCGTCGGCGGGCCGGTCGCAGGCCAGCGGCTCCTCCAGCCAGGTCAGGCCGAAGCGGTCGAGCTTCGGGCTCATATGCATTGCCGTCTCGAGATCCCAGCCCTGATTGGCGTCGACCATTAGCTGCACATCCCGGCCGAGCGTATCTCGCAGATTTTTGAGGTTTTCGAGATCGCGCGCCTCGCCGAAACCGACCTTCAATTTGAAGGCGGTGTAGCCTTCCGCCTGTTTCGCCGCTGCGATAATCTCCGGCCGGTCCGGGTTGATGCCGCTGGCGTAGATCGGCATGGTGCCGTCGCCGTCCGTGCCGTCCTTGGCCAGGAAACGCCACAGCGGCTTATCTGCCTTGCGCGCGGCGAGATCCCACAGCGCGATGTCGACACCGGAAATCGCCTGCGCCATCGGTCCGGCTTCGCCGCCTTGCAGCGTGACGATATGGGTCGTCTCGGTCATGCCGCGGTAGGCCGCGGCCGGGTCCGCCCATTCCTGTCCGGTGACGATGGGGGCGAGCATGGTCTCGACCAATGCCGCCCGGTGCTCGGCGCCGCAAGGCGGAAAGACGCACCAGATTTCGCCCCAGCCGACCGCGCCGTCGGCGTCTTCCGCGCGCACCAGCAGGGCGGGTCGGTTGTGCAGCACGCCGAAGGATGTGCGCAGGGGTTCCGCGATCGGCGCGCGAAACAGCAACGCGTCGAGGTTCTTGATGTGCATTTCAATGGCCCTAGCGTACGTGCGGGATCCAACAGGTTTTTGAAAACTATCACCGCCGTGTATTGGCCGCATCCTTCGTCAGGCTCAGGATGAGGCCAACCTATTCGATGCACATGGCCTCATCCTGAGCCTGACGAAGGATGCGGCAGGGGGTGGGGTGCCGGCCTAGAGCCAGGTCGCCTTGCTACCACGCAGCGTTATGGTGATGTGGCCCATGGTCGTGTCCGACTTGGCGCCGTGCCAGTGCTTTTCCCCGGCTTTGACGTGCACCACGTCACCGAGGTTGATCTCGCATTCCTCTTGCTCGTTCGCGACCATACCGGAGCCGTGCGTAACCACCAGGATTTGATCGCAATCATGGGTATGCCATCCGGTCGTCGAGCCGAGGCTGAAATTCACGATGCTGCAATTGTAATTTTCAGAATCGCCGCTGGGAATGATGGTTTGCCGCGACCGGGTGACCGAACCGCCGGTCCAACCGGCGATCGGCGTCGCTTCGCCGAGGTCTTCTTCCGGAATGTCCTTGAGTGTAACGACACGCATGATCGCCCTCCCTTCGGTATTATGTTGATCGTTGACTGCCTGAGCCCATAATTTATATCACAATGC
This sequence comes from uncultured Rhodospirillaceae bacterium, assembly GCA_964469835.1. Taxonomy (GTDB): domain Bacteria; phylum Pseudomonadota; class Alphaproteobacteria; order UBA8366; family UBA8366; genus JAOTYV01. The sequence goes on along the minus strand of CAYYBI010000467.1, from coordinate 12,083 downwards.
CAGCTAACGCATGAAGCCGCCCGGCGGTGCGTCTCGGATTAACTGCCTAAAATGGGCGCTCTTTTTGCGATCTCTGCCATGCTGTCAGCAGGATCGCCGGCTTCAGCCGGCTAAATTCAGACCGGGCTGCGAGGAAGAAGTTGCGCCGGTGGAATTGATCGAAATCATTGCGTTTCCGGCATGCATGTTGATTTTCTCGTGAAGGTTGATCAGGAGGCGATATTGGGAAACGAAAGTGGGAAATCGAACGGGCAGGCAGGCAAGGCTTCGGGCGCAGATGCAGCGGTGAAGCCTGGGGTGGGAGCAGCGAAGCCGCCACGGACTGCAGCCAAGACGGCTAAATCGGCGGCAAACACCGCGAAGTCGGCAAAAAAGGCGGTCGTGTCCGCCGGCGTGCGCCAAGAGGGTCATGTGGCCGACGTCGGAAATGGGGAAATCGATCCCTCGAAAGATAGCGGTGCGCAACGGCACAAGTTGGCGGAGATGCGTCACGATTCCGACGTGATCCGTCGTCTGTTCGAGAATGGCGAGTACCCCTACCACAATAAGATGAAGCGGCGTGTTTATGAGAAACACAAGGCCGAGTTGCAAGTGGAGTTGCTGAAGGTCCAGCGATGGGTCAAGGAGAGCGGTGAGAAGATCGTCATTCTGTTTGAGGGACGCGATGCGGCGGGTAAGGGCGGAACGATTAAGCGCTTCATGGAGCACTTAAATCCGCGCGGCGCGCGGGTCGTCGCTTTGGAAAAGCCGACATCCGAAGAGCAGGGCCAATGGTACTTCCAGCGCTATATCAACCACTTGCCCACCGCCGGCGAAATCACCCTGTTCGACCGGTCCTGGTACAATCGGGCGGGGGTCGAGCGGGTGATGGGATTCAGCACGCCGCAAGATTATCTTGAGTTCATGCGTCAGGCGCCGGAACTGGAACGCATGTGGGTGCGCTCGGGTATTCGCCTGTTCAAATATTGGTTCTCGGTGACCCGCGAAGAACAAATGAAGCGATTCAAATCGCGTGAGCTCGACCCACTCAAACAATGGAAATTGTCACCCGTCGACCGGGCGTCGCTCAAGAAGTGGGATGATTATACCGAGGCCAAGGAGGCCATGTTTTTCTATACGGACACTGCCGACGCACCGTGGACGATCATCAAGTCCTCCGACAAGAAGCGGGCGCGGATCAATTGCATGCAGCATTTCCTCGCATCGTTGCCGTATCCCAACAAGAAGTTGAGCCTGAAGAGCGGGCCGGATCCGCTGATTGTCGGCTCGACGCACCATGTCATCGGCAATAGCGACCACCTGTTGGGCCAGAGCCTGCATCCGGAGAAGCGGAATCCAGAGTCCTGACGTTCGCTACAGCGTCAATGCCCGGTCGAAGCCGGTATGGCGCCCGCGGTCCGCTGCACCACCGGCGCGGGGTGGCTTTCGATCGCGACGTTGATGCAGGTGGCGGTGCTGCTCGCGGCGGCCCGGTCGAGCGCCGATGCAACCTCGTCCGGGCGGGTGACGTTTTCGCCGTGGCATCCGAGCGCAGTCGCCACCTGGTCATAGCGGGTGGCGTTCAATTCGCAACTGTGCAGGCGTTGTGCGCCGTAGTCCCGCAGCTGGATTTGATATTCCGCATTCCACCGCGCGTCGTTGCCGACGAGCAGGGTGAAGCGCGACCCGCAGCGCGCCGCGGAATCGAATTCGCTGAGATGGAACCCGGCCGAACCGTCGCCCATCAGCGCGATCACCGGCGCGTCGGGTTTCGCTAGGCCTGCTGCTACCGCAAACGGGATCGCGCCGCCGATGGCGCCGGCCGGGCCGTTGATGATCCGGTTCGGCGCCGACAAGCACGCCTGTGCCCATTGGCCGAATTCGCCGCCGTCGACGATCAGGACCGAGTCCGGCGATTTGTCGAGTTGCGCCTGCACGGCGCGGCACAGCTCGACCGCGTGGACCGGACCATCGGGGTCCGAGCTCAGGGTTGACCACTCGGGCGGCCGGTAGGTCGTTGTCTCCTTCACTTCCTTCATCCAATCGGCAAACCCGCCGGCCGGTTTGTCGGCGAGAGCCGTCAGCCGTTCGGCGGCGGCTATTGCGCTTGCTTCCGCCGTAACGACGAGACGCTCGCCGAACAGCGTGCGGCTGCGGTCGAGCATCTCGGGGTCCGGATCGAAATGTATGACCTTGCAGTTATCGTGCAGCGCGCCGCCGAACTGAAAACTGAAATCGATAATTTTACCGAGCGACAAAACGGCGTCCGCCTGCGCCATCGCCTCCGCAAACGCGCCGAGGCAGGGATCCTTGGTACCGCGCGGGCTCTCGGTGCACACTACCGGGATGCCGGTTGCTTGCTCGAGCCGTTCGGCGATTGCCGCGTTCCGGGCCAAGATAGGTCCGGCGATGATCAGGGGGCGTTGCGCCGCCGTCAGGAGTCCGAGCGCATTCCGGCCCGTGCCGTCGTCGAGCAGCGGCGGCGGCAGGAAAGCGTCAGCGGTCATATCGGGCATCGCGTCGACCGATGCGCCGAGGATGTCCTCCGGAATGGCCACATGAACCGGCCCGGGCCGGCCCGACGCCGCGATTTGAAAGGCCCGGACGATCGACGGGGCGATCTCGGCGGCGTCCTTGATCGTCCAGGACGCCTTGGTCAGGTGCACGGCCATTTCCGCTTGCGGCATTTCCTGGAAACCACCCATGCCGATGCGCGTGGTCGGCGCATGACCGCTCAGCAGTACCATGGGGCTTTCCGACATCTGCGCCGTATACAGCGCTGACAGCGCGTTGACGAAACCCGGCCCCGCCGGGACCAGCGCCACGCCGACCGTATCGGTAAGCCGGGCCCAGGCATCGGCCATGTGCACCGCCGCGGCTTCCTGGCGGATGTGAACGGGATGAATTTGCTCGTCCAAGAACGCGTCGAAGGCAATCATGATCTGGTTGCCCGACATGGCGAAAATCCGGTTCACCCCGGCCTGGCTAAGCGTCTTGGCTAAAATATCGGCGCCGCGCATTGGATTGGGTCTCCTTGTGTTCGATTTTTTGCCGCAGCGGCCCCTTGTCGCGGATCAATGCCGCTCAAGGACTCCGAGGGGTTTGTGATGTTGGCCCCATCGTAGTAGAGGGGCAATTCGAGGTCTATCCGGCAGTGGTCAAAGTATTTTTCCCCGGTTCATGATGCCGCCCGGGTCGATGGCGTCCTTGATCGCGTGCATCAGGTTTATCTCCACCGGTGATTTGTAACGCGCCAGCTCACCCTTCTTCAGGACGCCGACGCCGTGTTCGGCGCTGAAGCTGCCGTCGAGCGCGTCGGCGATGTCGTGGATCACCTTTTCGATGTGTTCGGTGCGGGCGAGGAAGGTTTCGCGGTTTTCCGATTCCGGCTGCGACAGGTTGAAGTGAATATTGCCGTCACCCAGATGGCCGAACGGGACGATGCGGACATCGGGAATTTCGCGCGCCGCGGCCGCGGTCGCTGCCTCCAGGAACTCCGGGACGCGCGATACCGGAACCGAGACGTCGTGCTTGATGCAGCCGCCCGCGTGTTTCTGCGATTCCGGAATGGTTTCGCGTAGCCGCCAGAGCGCTTCCGCCTGCCGGCCGCTCGCTGCGATCACCGCGTCCAGCACCGCGCCGGACTCGAACGCGTCGGCCAGGGCGGATTCCACCGTATCCTTAAGCTGGCCATCCTCGCGGCCGGAGGACAGTTCAACCAGGGCGTAGTGTTCGTGCGGCGCCTCGAACGGGTCGGCCACATCCGTGATGTGCTCGAGCACCATGTCGAGACAGCGCCGGTGGAAGTATTCGAAGGTTGTGACACCGTCGCTCGAGGCGGCGCGCAGTTGCGCCAATATCTGCGTTGCAGCCTTGGGGTCCTGCACGGCCAGCAGGGTGGTGCAGGATTCGCGCGGTATCGGGAACAGCTTGCAGACGGCGGCGGTAATGATGCCGAGCGTGCCCTCGGCGCCGAGGAAGAGCTGCTTGAGGTCGTAGCCGGTGTTGTCCTTCCGCAAACGGCGGAGTCCATGCCAGATTTCGCCGTCCGGCAGCACGACCTCGAGCCCGAGCACCAGGTCGCGAGCATTGCCGTAGCGCACCACCGCCGTGCCGCCGGCGTTGGTCGCCAGATTGCCGCCGATCTGGCAGGTGCCCTCCGCTGCCAGGCTAAGCGGGAACAGCCGTCCGGCGTCCGCCGCGGCCTTTTGCAGGTCGGCGAGAACACAGCCCGCTTCGACCGTAATCGTGTAATTCAGGGGATCGATGTCGCGAATGCGCTTCATCCGGCCCAGCGAGAGGACAATTTCGTCGTTGCGGCGTCCCGGGATCGAGCCGCCGCAGTACCCGGTATTGCCGCCCTGGGGTACGACCCCGATGCGGGTCTCTGCACAAATGCGCACGATTTCCGCCACCGCCCCGGTGGACTCCGGCCGCAGCACCAACGGCGTTGTGCCGTGATACAGGTCCCGCTCGTCGGTCAGATACGCGGCCTTATCCGTTTCGTCTTCGAGCCAGCCGCGTGGACCGGCCGCGTTTTTCAATTGCTCGACGATCGATTGATCCATGGGGGCATCCCGGTTTGTTGTCTTCGTTTTTTGTAACGGCCCGGGCGGGCGTTGCCGGATTTTAACGGGAATTGGCGCGGCTGCACCGATCAAATCTTGCCAGGGTGGCCTTGGTGAGTCGATCAGGCCATCCCATATATGATTTGGGCGACAAGTCTAGGCGCGATTCCTGTTGCGATAGGATACCATATTGTATCAGTCTTGGATGAAGGTGCAGCCCGGCGCACCAAGGCTGCCGAAAATGAGAAAAGCAAGGCAAAGTTTTCTGTCATGTCGGACCCCGAGGATATTCGAATAGACCCAGCGCTGCAGCCGAAGCCCGCTGATGTGAGCTATGATCTCGATCGTGCGCTGAGTTCGGTGGTCGCGCTGCGATCGCGTATTGCCGACGATGCGATGACCGCCAATACGCTCGGCACGGAGCGCGCCGGCCACGGCGTGGTGATTGGTGAAAAGGGGTTGGTTTTGACCGTCGGCTATCTGGTGACCGAGGCGGAATCGATCTGGATGCTCGATAGCGCCGGGAATGCGACACCCGGGCATGTCATGGGCTACGACCAAGAAACCGGGTTTGGCCTGGTGCAGGCGCTGGGCTCGTTCAATCTGCCGGCGCTCGAACTGGGCGACTCATCCGATATTGCGGTCGGTGATCCGGTCATTGTGGCTGGGTATGGCGGCCGACAGAATGCGGTAAAGGCGCGGATTGTGTCGAAGCGCGAATTTGCCGGATACTGGGAATACGTCCTCGACGAAGGCATCTTCACGGCGCCGCCGCATCCGTTCTGGGGTGGCGCCGCCATGATCGACTCGTCGGGCAAACTGTGCGGAATCGGGTCGCTGTTCGTACAGCAGGCGGTTCCGTCCGAAGATCGCAACGATGGCAATTTGATCGTGCCGATCAATCTGTTGAAACCGATCCTGGATGAATTGTTGCAGTACGGCAAACGGCAGAAGCCGGCGCGTCCCTGGCTTGGCATGATTACGACCGAGGTGAATGACGCGCTCGTTGTCGCGGGGCTGGTCCATGGCGGCCCGGCGGAAGATGCGGGTGTGAACATTGGCGATATCGTGCTCGGTGTGGACGGCGAAGCGGTTGTCGATCTTGCCACGCTGTTTCGCCGGATCTGGGCGGTTGGCGCCGCGGGTACCAAAATTCCGCTGCATTTTCAGCGGGGTGGCGACCAAATCCAGATTAACGTGCAGTCGGTGAGCCGGCAGGATCTGCTGAAATCGCCGCAGCTTCACTGAATTTTTCAAGAGGCGCCGGAAAGCCCTCCGCCCGGCCGTTATTTCTGATCGGACGTTTCATTGACAGGGTGAGACTGCAGCCAATAATGGCGTAGTATGCGCTGGCCGACCTGTTTTGGTTTTGGCCCGGTAACCGCCGATATGGGAGTGGACGCCATGAACGCCGAACAAAGCCCGATGATCGAAGATGCGAGTGCCTGGAAGGGTGCGGATTTCAAGAAACCGCGCGTCTGGGTACATCATCTTACCCCTGACATGATCGCCGAGGTTGAGGCGGCCATGCGGACGGTAAAGGCCAAAGGCACGCCGTTTCGCGAGATCACCCGGGAGCATTTCCCGCTCGGTGAAACCGCGGCGCTGCTGGCCAAGGCCTATCGCGACCTAAACGAGGGGCAGGGCTTCACTGTGGTCGCCGGATTCCCGGTGGATCGCTATAACTACGAAGAAAACCTGCTCGCCTATAGCGGGATGGCGTCGTATTTCGGCCGGATTTCCGTGCAAAATTACGAAGGAGATTTCGCGGTCGACGTGATCGACAAGGGTATTCCCTACGACCATCAATCGCGTGGATACAGCAGCAACAAACTGCTGCCGTTCCATACCGACGGTGCGGACTACGCCGGGCTGCTGTGCCTGGAGACCGCCGCCAGCGGCGGGTTTAGCCTGATCACCAGCGCACCGGAGGTCTACAACGAAATTCTCCGAACCAAGCCCGAATGCATGGAGACACTGCGGCGCGGCTTCTATCACCATCGTCGCGGACAGCATGATGAGGGCGAGCCGCCGCTGTCGCCCGAAGCGATTCCGGTTTTCGATTTGCACAACGATCTGCTGCACTGCTGTTACAACCGCAACCCGATCGTTTGGGCCGAGAAGGAAGGCCTGAAATTAAGCGGGCATGAGATCGCGGTGCTCGACTACTTCGATTCAATCACCGCGCGTGCCGACATGCAGCTCTCGATGGATCTGCAAAAGGGCGACATGCAGTTCATCAACAACTACGTCATTCTGCACTCCCGGACCGAGTACCAGGACGATGCGGATCATCGTCGGCATCTCGTGCGGCTGTGGCTGGACGATCCGGATGGGCAGCGCAACGGTATGAGCCTTCTAGATCTCTATGTGCCGAAAGCCTCCCGGTTTCAAAAGGCTTCTTGACCGACAACGCCAGGGAATAGAAATGTCCGAGCAAACGATCGAACAGGTTACCGAGAGCTGTGCCTGGCGCGCACGGGATTTCACGGGACGCGACCAATGGGCGCGGCCGTTTACGCCCGCGATGGTGGAAGAGATCGACGGCGCGTTGCGCCGCGCCGTCGGGGCCGGACTGTCCTATGACGCGCTGACGCGGGAGAATTTTCCCTTGCCGCTTACCGAGCCGCTGCTGGCGGATGCGAGGGCCGAATTGGACGAGGGCGCGGGATTCGCGGTGCTGTCGGGGTTTCCTGTCGAGCGCTACAGCTTCGCTCAAAACCAACTCGTCTTTTGCGGTGTCTCCGCCTATCTGGGCGCCATCGCGGATCAGTCGCATACGCGGGTCAAGCTGCAGGACGTAATCGATCAGGGCATGCCCTATGACGCGCACTCGCGCGCCTATAAGAGTAACGCCTATATTCCGTTCCATACCGATGGGTGCGATGTCACTGGCCTTTTCTGTCTTGCTCCCGCGGCGGAGGGTGGGGAAAGCCTGATCGTCAGTGCGGCGGCAATTTATAATGCGGTGAAGGTGTCGCGGCCGGATCTGCTGAAAACCCTGTCCCGTGGGTTCCGTTATCACCGGCGTGGCGAGCACGGCGCCGGAGAAGGCCCCGTCTCGGAACATCACCTGCCCGTGTTCAGTTTTGCGAATGGGTTGTTCTCGGCGACATACAATCGCTATCCAATCGAATGGGCGCAGAAGGAAATCGGTGCATTGCCCGCAGACGAGTTGGCGGCGCTCGACCTATTGGACGAGATCGCCAACCGGCCCGAGATGCATATGCGGATGGATTTCCAGCAGGGCGACATGCAGTTCGTCAACAACCATGTGGTGCTGCATTCCCGGACCGCCTATTGCGACGATTCCGACCACCGGCGGCACCTCTTGCGGATATGGCTCAATATTCCCGACTCCCGGCGCGACGGCCTCACCACGGTGACGCTGTTCGCGCCCTGGGCGCAGCGCGGCGCGCAATAGCCGACTTTGGTGCGCCAGAAACCGGGAATTCCGGCATGATTCAGACCAATGAAGCGGAAACCCGCCGCGCGTTGCCGTGGACGGATCTAATCGAAGCGATCCGCGATGGCTTCCGCGTCGATTGGTCTATGCCGGTCAAGCATCAGCATTTCGTACCGGTGCCGGGTGAGCCGGATGCGAAACTCATGATGATGCCGGCCTGGGCTGAGGGAGAGCACATCGCCGTTAAGGTCGTGAATCTGTTTCCGGGCAACAGCGCGCGCGGGCTTCCCGCCGTCAACGCGGTGGTGATGCTGATGGACGGGCGGACCGGCGAATGCCTCGCGCTGATCGATGGCGGCGAGGTGACGGCACGCCGTACCGCGGCGACTTCCGCGCTCGCCGCCGACTATCTGGCGCGGCCGAACAGCCGGCATCTTGTGGTGGTCGGCACCGGCCGGGTCGCCGGCGATAACCTGATCGAAGCGCATACGGTGTTGCGACCGATCGACCGGATCACGGTCTGGGGCCGGGATTTAAAGAAAGCGGAGGCGGTCGCGGCGCGGGTGTCAGCCGGCAATGTCGCGGCATCGGCGACGGAGGATCTCGCAACGGCGGTGGCCGACGCCGACATCGTTACCTGCGCGACGCTATCGCAGACCCCACTGATTCAGGGCGAATGGTTGAAGCCCGGCACCCATGTCGATTTGGTCGGGGCGTATTCGCCGACCAGCCGAGAGGCGGATGACGCGGTGATCCGGCGCGCCACGGTATTCGTCGATACCCGCGCCGGCGCCCTGCATGCGACTGGCGATATTGCGGAGCCGCTGAAGAGCGGCGTGCTCAAGGAAGGCGACGTGGCGGCGGATCTGTTCGACCTGACGCGCGGCAATCATCCAGGCCGGCGCGATGCCGAGGAAATTACGCTGTTCAAATCCGTCGGCGCAGCGATCGAGGATCTCGCGGCAGCACGGCTGGTCTATGCCCGCTGTGCGGGTGAGACCGAATGACACCCCCCCGCCGGGAGGCCGGGCCGACAAACCGTCCGGTGTTCGTTCTGACCTTGGCCATGTTGACGGCGCTGTCGGCGACCACGGTGGACATAAGTCTTCCCGCACAGCCGATGATCGCCGAATCTTTCGGCGCCCGGCCGGAGGCGGGCGGAATCATCGTTTCCGCTTATTTTCTCGGCTACGGGCCGGGTCAGATCGTTTGGGGTCCGCTGGCCGATCGTTTCGGCCGCATCGGCCCCCTGATGGCTGGACTGGTGGGATTTGTTATTGCGACGCTCGCTTGCCTGATCGCCGATAGCCTCGAAACGCTCGCCGCCTTCCGTCTCGTGCAGGGCGTTTTCGGCGGTTGCGCCCCCGTCATTGCGCGCGCCATCGCCCGGGATCAGGGCGGAGGGCAGCGCACCGCGCGGCTGCTCGCCGCCATCGCGATTATCTTCGGCGCGGCACCGCTACTGGCGCCGTTGCTGGGGTCGGCAATCCTGTTGTTTGCCGACTGGACGGCGCAATTTTGGTTTCTCGCATTGCTCGGCGTGTTTCTTATCGGGGCCGCTCAGGCATTCGTCAGGCCTGCGGCTGCCAAAAGACAGATCAATACGTTTTCCGCCGGCCGTTTTTTGTCAACCGTGACGGGGCTGTTCCGGCAACGTGAATTCCTCATTGGGTGCGGGGCTATTTCCACCGTGATGTTCGGATATGCGTCCTTGCTGAGCGCCGGCGCAGCGATGGCGAGCGCGCAATACGGCATTTCGCCGAAAGGTTTCGGGCCGCTCTTTGCAATTGCCGCATCGGCGGTCATCTTCGGCGCCTGGTTTGGTAGCCGTCTGTTGCGGACCCGTGCGCCAATCGCGGTCTTGCGCGTGGGCGCGCTGATATGCGCCTTGGCGGCGATAACGCTCATTGTCTTTGCCTGGATGGTTGTGCCGCTGTCCGTATTGTGGATCGCGATATTTGCCTACGTGTTCGGATTCGGCATGATACTTCCGATGGCGAATGCCATCGCGCTCGAACCGGCTGGAGGTGCTGCCGGCGTTGCGTCCTCGCTGCTTGGTGCCTTGTCGACGTCCGCCGGTGCCGTGAGTGCGGGATTGGCGGCAAGTCCGGTCTTTGCATCGGGCTATCAGGCAATTTGCCTGATCATGGCCGGTGCGGGTCTTTGCTGTTTCGCCGTCGTGGCCACGGGGGCGAACGCTATAAATCGGGAAAGCCTATGATCTATGACTATCTGATCGTTGGCGGCGGGTCGGCGGGGTCGGTGCTGGCGCACCGGCTGTCCGCGCGCAGTTCGAACAAAGTGCTGCTGTGCGAAGCAGGGCAGGACACGCCGCACGGCAAGGTGCCGAAGGAGATCCTCGACAGCTACCCGGGTGTCGCGTATTTCGACAACCGCTTCCATTGGACCGACCTCAAGGTCACGACGCGAGCGATATCGCATAACGACCCCGAAGAGGACCGGCCGCCGCTGCGAAAATACGAACAGGCGCGTGTGCTGGGCGGCGGGTCGTCGATCAATGGCCAGCTCGCCAACCGCGGCGCCCCGACCGATTACGTCGACTGGGAGGCGCGCGGCGCCAAGGGCTGGAGCTGGGACGACGTGCTGCCTTACTTCAAGAAGGTTGAGCGCGACATGGATTTCGAGGGTCCGCTGCATGGCAATTCCGGCCGCATTCCGGTGCGCCGCATCATGCCGGATTTGTGGAACGAGCATGCGAAGGCAGTCGGTGAAACCTTCAAGCAGGCCGGCTACGAATACCTGCCGGACCAGAACGGCGAATTCAAGGACGGCTACTTTCCGATCACCATCTCCAACGCCTATGAAAATCGCGTGTCGGCGGCGATCGGCTACCTGGATCCGGGCACGCGGCTGCGCGAAAACCTGACCATATCGACGGAGACCCGCGTCAAGGAGTTGCTGTTCGACGGCATGCGCTGCGTCGGCGTCACGGCGATGATGCAGGGCAAAGAGACCGAATTTCGCGCCAACGAGGTCATCGTCTCGTCCGGCGCGATCCATTCGCCCGCGCATCTCATGCGTGCGGGCATCGGCCCGGCGATGCAGCTTCGCGAGCTTGGTATCGAAGTGCGGGCGAATCTTGCGGGTGTCGGCCAACGGCTGATGGATCACCCCTCGATTTCGGTTTCCTCATTCCTCAAGCCGGAAGCGCGGATCAACGAATTGACGCGCCGGCACCTGTTGATCGGGCTGCGTTATTCATCGCAAATCGGCGGCGCACCCGACGGCGATATGTTCGTCGCCGCCGTCAGCAAATCCGCCTGGCACGCGGTCGGCGAGCAGATTGCCTCGATGCTGATCTTCGTCAACAAGACCTATTCCGAGGATGGGCAGGTGCGGCTAGCGTCCCGCGACTGGCGGGATGAGCCGATGGTCGACTTCAACCTGCTGTCGGATCGGCGCGATCTCGAACGTCTAATGCACGGCTTCCGGCACATGGCGGCGATGCATGGATATTCTTCGCTCCAGGCGGTCGCCTCCGATGCCTTTCCGGCGAGCTACACCGACAAGGTCCGGGAAGTGGGGGTGGTCAACCGGAAGAACCGCGTATTGACGGGAATTATGGCCAAATTGCTCGACGGCCCTGCGGCGTTGCGCCGCTTTCTGATCGAGAACCTAATCGTCGAAGGCGCGAGCCTGGACGATTTGTTACAGGACGATGAGCAATTGGAATCCTTCGTGCGCGAAGCGGCGATCGGCGTCTGGCACGCGTCCTGTACCTGCCGCATGGGCGCCGATGACGATCCGATGGCGGTCACGAATACGGAGGGCCGGGTGCGCGACGTGCACGGATTGCGGGTCGTCGATGCCTCGATTTTCCCGGTGGTTCCCTGCGCCAATACCAATTTCCCCACCTTGATGGCGGCGGAAAAAATCGCCGACGCGATCCTCGACGGTCACTAGGCGCATCCGCCGGGAAGTCCTCGTTCCTATCGAATTTTGTTCCCCGCCACAAAGTTGATATTTTGGGGGTCGGGAAGACCAGGGAGGCAGGGAATTGCAACCACTCAACGATATCCGCGTACTGGCGGTCACGGTGTTTCTTGCCGGGCCTTTCTTGAGCATGACGCTGGCCCGCTTCGGCGCCGAGGTGATCAAGGTCGAGGTTC
>CAYYBI010000466.1:0-2795 GCA_964469835.1 uncultured Rhodospirillaceae bacterium | reverse complement strand
CTTCTTGTCCTCGGTGGTGACATTGAGCAGCCAGAGTAGCAGGAAGAACGCCATCATCGCGGTTACGAAATCCGCATAGGCGACCTTCCACGCACCGCCATGCGGTTCTTCCGGCAGCCGGATCTTCTTCTTGATGATGATCGGCCCGGCATCGGCGTCGTGCAACGTGTCTGCCATATGGTCCTACGCGCGGTGGCTTAAAGAACCTGCGGCTAAACCGCCGGAAGGTTCTGCGTTGCTTCTTCCAGCTCCAGGAAGGTCGGGCGGGTATGGCTCAGCAGGACCTTACGCGCGAACTCCACGGACACGGCCGGAGCATACCCTTGCAAATGGGCTAACAGACCTGCCTTGATACAGACGAAATAGAGTGATTCGTCTTCCTGGTTGCCTTTCAGCGCGGTCGCCATCGGGCCGACGAAGCCGTAGCAGAGCAGGATGCCGAGGAAGGTACCGACCAGCGCCGCGCCGATCAGGCCGCCGAGCACGGACGGCGGCTCGGTGATCGATCCCATCGTCTTGATGACGCCCAGCACCGCGGCGACGATGCCGAGGCCCGGGAAGGATTCGGCGAGCTGCTGCATCGCGTGGCTCAGCTTGTGTTCTTCGGCGTGATGGGTCTCCAGCTCCATATCCATCAAGGATTCCAACTCGTGCGGATTGTCGGTCCCCAGCGTCATCAGGCGCAGGTAGTCGCACAGGAATTCGAGGGCGTGATGGTTGTTGGAAAACTTAGGAAACTCGGCGAACAGGGTGCTTTCATGTGGATTCTCCACATGCTGCTCCAGCGCCAGCATACCCTTGGTCTTGGCCAACCGGAAAATCTGGTAGAGCAGGGTAAGCAACTCCAGGTAGTCGTCTTTTTTGTATTTCGATCCCTTAAGGATCGACATGAGGCCGCCCACGGAATTGACGAGAACTTGCTTGGGATTGGCGATGATATAGGCGCCGATGCCCGAACCGCCGATGATAACGAGCTCAAAGGGCTGCCAGAGGACCCCCAATTTTCCGCCGAGCGCGACATAACTGCCGACGACGCAGCCGGTCACGACGAGGCTTCCGATAATGAGAAACATTCGACCCGATCATTCTTGGTTTTCTACCGCTCTTTTGGGTAAGGCAAAGTACTTAAAATTGAATTAACCCAGTTGGCCGCTATCGCGTTGCGGCATGGTCCTGGGGTAATATTGGATCGCCGTGGCGGTTTCCCCCTCGCACTCGGGTATCGCCATGGGCTATCAATGGGTAGGGGCCGCGCCCGGCACCCGCCAACAGGGCTGAAATCAAGAAATCTGGCGCCGTATGAATTCGACCTCCAGCGATATTGACCCCTCCGATTTCCGCGAAGTCTGTGGCTGCTATGCGACTGGCGTGACCGTCGTTACGGTGCTCGACGGGCAGGGACGTCCGTTCGGCGTGACGGCAAATTCCTTCACCTCGGTGTCGCTCGATCCGCCGCTGGTCCAATTCAGCCTCGATCGCGGCGCGTCGATTTTCCCGGTGTTCGAGACCACGGATGCCTTCGTGATCAATGTGCTTGCGCGCGACCAGCAGAGCCTGTCCTCGTGGTTCTCCAAGAACTCCGACGGTTTCGGTGAGGTACCCCATGCGACCTGGGCCAGTGGCTGTCCGATCCTCGATGGATGCCTCGCCAATATCGAATGCACGAAATACGCGGTCTATGACGGTGGCGATCACGTCATCATCTTGGGACGGGTGCGCCGTCTCGCCTGCACCACTGGCGAGCCGCTGCTGTTCTACCGCGGCGGCTACGGCGATTTTTCCTGATGGGACCTGATCTGGGGTGCGGCCGGTGCTAACCTTCGCCGGCCGGCAAGCTTTCGTTGGGTTGCCGATCATCCGGGAGAAGTCAGCGTGACAGTACAGCCTTCCGGAACGGTCACGTCGTCGAGCCTGATCGACGGGCCTTACGCGTGGTTCCGTCTCGTCGTTTCGGTTGTGCTGGCCACGATCGGCAGCGTCGGCATGTGGTCGGTCGTCATCGTCCTGCCGTTCGTGCAGTCGGAATTCGGCGTCGACCGGGCTAGCGCGTCGCTGCCCTACACCATGACGATGATCGGTTTCGCGGCGGGCAATGTCATCGTCGGGCGCTTCGTCGACCGGCTGGGCATTACCATTCCGATTGTCGCGGCTGCGCTGGCGTTGGGTGTCGGCTTCGTCTCGGCGGCGTCCGCATCGGCGGTCTGGCAGATCGCCCTTTTCCAGGGCGCGTTGATCGGCATCGGCACGGCAGCCAGCTTCGGGCCGCTGATCGCCAATGTGTCTCACTGGTTTCGCCGCCGCCGGGGATTTGCCGTCGCTGCGACCGCCAGCGGAAACTATCTGGCGGGCGCCATCTGGCCGACGGTCCTGCAGGGCTTCATCCAATCGGATGGCTGGCGTGCGACCTATATCGGCATCGGCATTTTTTGCGTCGTTACCATGGTGCCGCTCGCCCTGTTGCTGCGGCGGCCGGCGCCCAACGGGATCGCGGACAATGACGGCGCTTCCGCGGCCCCGCCGTTGCATGCCATCGATATTTCGCGACGCACGCTGATGATCCTGCTGATGATCGCCGGGATCGGCTGCTGCGTCGCGATGTCGATGCCGCAAGTCCACACCGTGGCGTATAGCGGCGACCTCGGCTATGGCGCGGCGCGCGGTGCGGAGATGCTGTCGCTGATGCTGGCGGGCGGCGTGGTGAGCCGCCTCGTGTCGGGGGTTCTCGCCGACTATATCGGTGGGGTGCGCACGCTGCTGCTCGGGTCGGCGTTGCAATGCATCGTGTTGCTGTTCTA
>CAYYBI010000465.1:0-7456 GCA_964469835.1 uncultured Rhodospirillaceae bacterium | reverse complement strand
CCCGGCGCGAGCGCAACGACGCATTTGCGGACCGGTTGCAGCCGGACCTGGTTGGGCGTCACTTTCGGGATGCGCAAGGACGGCTGACGGCGCTGGGCGATCTGCTCGAGAGCCTGTCTTTCCGCCGCGTTCTTGATCGCGGCTACGCCGTTGTGCGCGACGGGGATGGCCGTGCGGTTACCGGCGCGGCGGCGCTAGCGGCGGGTGACCAGGTTGCCATCGATTTTTCGGACGGGCAGGTCGGCGCGGAGATTACCGGCGCGGCGGCGCTAGTGGCGGGTGCGTCCGTGAGTGCGCCAAAGGCGTCCCGCGGTCGATCGAGCGGCCCATCGCGCGGAAAAGACAAGGCGAGCGACAGAAGACAAGGAAAGCTATTGTGAGATTGCTGCTCCCGATCATGCTGTTGCTGTTCTCGGCGCCGGCAGCCGCGGACTCGGGTTCGCTCAAGGGGGCAATGACCCAAGGCGGTCTCGTGGTGGGACGCACCGAACCGGGAACGGTCGTGATCTTCGACGGCAGAAAAGTCCGGGTGTCGCCGGAGGGGGTGTTCGTCATCGGCTTTTCGCGCGATGCGCCGCCGACCGCGAAGCTGGAATTGCACCATCCGGACGGGGCGATGCACACCAAGACCTTGCAGGTCAAGAAACGCAAGTACCGCATCCAACGAATTGACGGATTGCCGCCGAAGATGGTGACGCCACCTAGAGAAGTGCTGGCACGGATCCGGCGCGAGAACGCGATGATCGGCCGGGCGCGGAACCGGGATACGCCGGTGCCATACTTCATGAAGGGCTGGATCTGGCCAGCCAAGGGCCGGGTCTCCGGTGTCTATGGCAGCCAACGCATCCTCAATGGCAAGCCACGGCGGCCGCATTTCGGCGTCGATGTCGCCGCGCCGGTGGGCACGCCCATTGTCGCCCCATCAGACGGCGTGGTCAGGCTGGCGGAATCGGACCTTTATTACACCGGGGGGACGGTGATTATCGATCACGGACACGGAGTGAGTTCCGCCTTTCTGCATATGCGGGACGTCACCGCGACGGTCGGCAAGAAGGTGCGCCAGGGCGAAAAGATCGGCACACTTGGCGCAACGGGACGCGCGACGGGACCGCATCTCGACTGGCGGATCAACTATTTTCGGGCGCGCGTCGATCCCGCACTTCTTGTTCCGCCAATGCCCAAGCCCGTAAAAGAGCGGAAAAAGCGCAAGCGTTGAGGTCAGAATCGGTCGAGCAGCCGGTCGAGCGCTTCCGCGTCTTGCCAGGACACCGTAATCGGCAGGGTTTGAACCGAGGCTTTCGCCGTTTCGGGTAGGCGAAGGTGGTCTTTCTCGGTGGTGACCGGTATCGCGGCCGCCTGCTGCGCCCGGTCGAGCAGGTCGTCGATTTCCCGTTTCGTATAGGGGTGGTGATCGGGGAAGGCCTGACGGCCGGTGACGCGACAATTCAGCGATTCCAGCGTTGCAAAAAATTTTTCCGGCCGTCCGATGCCGGCGAAGGCATAGACCATGTCGCCATTGAGCAGGTCGGGCGGCGGCGTGGGGGTAATCGTAGCCCGAAGAACCGGCGTCTCCCGAGGAATCATTGCCGTGACGCCGGCGCTATCGCTCCCCAGCAGCACGACCGCATCGGCACGGCCTAGCCCGGACCGGACGGATTCACGCAAAGGTCCGGCCGGAATCAACCGGCCGTTGCCGAAGCCGGTTTCGCCATCGATCACCACCAGCGAAATGTCCTTTTGGATGCTCGGGTTCTGAAATCCGTCATCCATGACGACAAATTCCGCGCCAGCGGCGGCGGCCGCCCGAACGCCAGCGGCGCGGTCCCGCGAGATCCAGCAAGGCGCAGTCCGCGCCAACAACAGCGGTTCGTCGCCCACCGTGGCGGCATCGTGATGTTCAGGGTCTACCAGCAGCGGCCCGGCCTCGCGTCCGCCATACCCGCGCGACAAAAAATGCACGGCCTTGCCTTGAGCGATAAGCCGTGCTGCGACGGACAGCGCGACCGGGGTTTTGCCGGCACCGCCGACCACAAGGTTGCCGACGCAGAGGACGGGTATTGGCGCCTTATACGCCGTGCGGACGGCGCGATGCAGGGCGGCGCCCGCCGCATAGGCCCAGGAAATCGGCGTCAGCAGTGTCGCGGGGAGGCTGTCCGTTTGCCAGAACGCCGGCGCCTTCATTGTGCTCTTTCCTTCATTCGGTCGAGATGGGGTGTCAGAATTGCATAAACTCGGTCGACCACGCTTCGGTTGGCCTCGGCAATTTCCTTTGCGGCGGCAACCTGTGCCTGCCGCGTGGTCTCGTCGGTGAGCAACAGCTCCACCGTTTGCGCCAAATCATCGGTGTCCACGCATCGGCGCGCGCCGCCGTGTTGTTCGAGTGTGTCCGCGACAGTCTGAAAATTCGTCATGTCCGGACCATACAGTACCGCGCAGCCCAATTGTGCCGGTTCCAGTGGATTGTGACCGCCATGGGGGGACAAACTGCCGCCGACGAACGCGATCGGCGCCAGACGGTAAAAGAGGCCAAGCTCGCCCATCGTGTCTGCCAGGTAGATTTCGGCGCCGCCCGATAGTATCGGTTTCTCGGACCGGCGCATGATCGTCAGCCCGCGCGCGCATAGCGTCTCGGCTATTTCCGCAGCGCGCGCCGGGTGGCGCGGAACAATGATGCTCAGGATATCGGGATAGCGGTCTTTCAGGTGACGATGCACTGACGCAGCGGCGATTTCCTCGCCGGGATGGGTGCTTGCCGCGAGCCAAACCGGCCTTCCTTGGAGCGCGGTGCGATGCATCTGCAGCGCTTCTTCATCCGCGGGCAGGGGAACCGCCGAGTATTTGAGGTTGCCGACACAGTCGACCGCGGGTGCCTGCAGCCGCCGCAACCGTTCGGCCTGCTCTTCCGTTTGGGCAAGGCAAAGGACGAATTTCCCCAACAATGATCGGGCCGAGCCGGCGAACCGCCGCCAATTGCCGAAGGATCGTGCGGACATGCGGGCGTTGACAAGGATTGCCGGGATCGATCTTGCTGCGGCTTCACCCAATAGATTCGGCCACAGTTCCGATTCCATCCAGAGCGCGAGGTCGGGCCGCCAGTGGTCGAAGAACCGGCCAACCCAGGACGGACAGTCGACCGGTACAAATTGATGAAAACTTCGCGGCGGCAGGCGCTCGGCAAGTAGGCGCGCCGATGTGACCGTTCCGGTGGTGACGAGGATCGAAATTTCCGGCCGGGCATCGAGCATGCGGCTGATCAGGGAAAGTGCCGACTGGGCTTCGCCGACGCTGGCCGCGTGCAGCCAGACCAGTGGTCCCGGCGGACGCTCCCGGGACGCAATGCCGCGGCGTTCCGGCAACCGGTCCGGGTCTTCCTTGCCACGGGCCAATCGCCGCTTGAGCAGGATATCCACGGCCGGCGTGGCGATAGATGTGAGTCCGCGATACAGCGCGAGTCCCGCCATCGCGTCAGCACCCGGCGCTTTCTTCCGCCGGCGCGGGGCAGATCGCGGCCTGCCCTATCATTTTGTCGGCGCGGCAGGTCAGATCAATAAGGGATTGTTCCAACAATTTTCGGCTGCTTTCAAGCATGGCGGTATCGGCGTCGCGCGCGACTTCCATCGGTGTGCCCCATAGGATCACGCCACGGCAAAAGGGAAGCGGCAGCATGAACCGGTCCCAACTCGAAAATACATGGCTTGCGCGGGCGGAAAACGTCAAGGGGATGATCTTGGCGCCGGCCAGTCGCGCCAGGTGAACAGCTCCCGCGCTGGCCCGCATTCGCGGGCCGCGTGGCCCGTCCGGCGCAATCGCCACGATGTCGCCGTCGCGCAATATTTTGCCGAGCCGAAGCAGTGCGCCGGCGCCGCCCCGCTTGGTCGAGCCGAAAACCGGGCGGACGCCGAAATGGCCCATGGTGCGCGAGGCGATTTGTCCGTCGCGGTGTGCCGAACTCAGCACATGGACGCGATTGCTGTGGCGCCAACCGAAAGGCGTCATCATCATTCGGCCATGCCAGAACACGACGATCAACGGTTGGCCGTCTTCGGCAAGTTTGCTTACTTTCTCCGCACCGACAATGCGCCACCGGCCAGAAATCCGGACAAGCCGCATGTAGTACGACATTATCCAGCAGAGCAGTTCTCGAACTCTGGTGCTGGCTGATAAACGCTTAAACACCGGCCCACATTATGCACGAATCGACAAATTGGCGGGCGTAGGGGCATCGCCCAACGTCATGTTGTCCTCGAATTGCATCTTGCACAGGCGTGCATAGAGCCCCTGCCGTTCCAGCAATTCCCGATGGGACCCGTGATCGACGACATGCCCGCCATCCAATACATAGATAATGTCGGCATTCACGACCGTTGACAGGCGATGCGCGATAACAAGGGTGGTGCGGCCCGACATCAACCGCGAGAGGGCTTCCTGCACCTGGTGTTCCGCTTCGCTATCAAGCGCTGAAGTTGCCTCGTCGAGCAGCAATATCGGTGCGTCGCGAAGCATCGCCCGCGCAATGGCGACGCGTTGGCGCTGGCCGCCGGACAAACGCAATCCGCGTTCGCCGACGTCTGTATCATAGCCGTTGGGCATTGCCTCGATAAAGTCGCTGGCGGCCGCTGCCGCCGCAGCTGCCGCAACGTCGCTATCGCTTGCGTCCGGCCGGCCATAACGGATATTGGCGGCGACTGTGTCGTTAAACAGCGTTACTTCCTGACTCACCAATGCCATCGAACGGCGCAGGGACGCAAGGGTTACGCCACGAATATCCTGCCCGTCGATCGCGATCACTCCCTGCTGCACGTCGAAGAAACGCTGGATGACGTTCAGGATTGTAGATTTGCCGGCGCCGGATGGGCCAACCAGGGCGACGGTCTTGCCGGCCGGCGCCTGCAAATTGACATCGCGCAGCGCGCCCTTATCCGCGTCGTAAGCGAACGATACGTTTGACAGGGTGATCTCGCCTTTTTCGATCTTAAGCGGCTTCGCGTCCGGCTTGTCCGCGATGGCGGGTTCGTAATCAATGATATTGAAGATTCGTTCCGCCGCCGCCATGCCTTGCTGGAGGCTGGAGTTGAGGTTGGACAGGCTGCGCAACGGATGGTAGGCGGTGGCCATGGCGACAAAAAATGTCATGAACTGACCGACGGTCGTTTCGCCTAGCAACACCTGGTAGCCGCCCCAACCGAGGACAAAGGCGATGGCGACTCCACCAAGGCTCTCCAAAATCGGATAGGACCGGGACCGCGTGCGACCCGCCTTGTATTGCAGGCTGAAGATGCGCTCGAATACCTCCCGCGCGCGGCGCTTTTCATGCGCCTCCATGCCATAAGCCTTGACCTGTCGGAATCCTTTGAAGACCTCGTCAAGAAAGCTGGTGAACTCGCCCAGAGACTCTTGGGTGCTGCCGGAAATCCGCCGAATACGACGGCCGATATAGAGGATAGGGAAAATGCTGATCGGCAGGATAAGGAGGGCGATTGCCGCCATTTGCCAATTGGTGTGCACCATCACCGCGCCAAGCGCCAGGATTGTCAGTAAATCGCGCCCGACGCCGGTAAACGCCTTGACGACTGCGTCCTTGGTGAATTGCACATCATTATTGAAGCGCGAAATCAATTGGCCCGTTGAATCCGCATGAATGAATTCGAGGTCTGCGGTGACCATCCGGTCGAACATCTGCGTCTGCATCGTTGTCACGACCCGCAGACCCAATTTCTGCATCAACACCGATTGGCCGAAGCTGGCGAAGCCTTTCACAATGGCGATCACGAGAAAGGCGACCGGTAGCATCCAGACCAGCGTGCGGTCACCCTCGACAAGGACTTTGTCGAGGGCGGGTTCCACCAGCTTCGCTTGGCCTGCCGTCGTCAGCGCCACTACCACCATGCAGGCGATGCCGCACACGATCTTGCCGATATGATGACGCAGGTAGTCCGAGATCAGACGTCTGATCAGATCTCGGGCCGGCGTCTTAAAGTCGAATTTTCCTATCACCGCCAAGGTCTCATAAGGATGCGGCGGAGATATAGCACGCGGCAGGATGCCGACCAAAGCGCGTTCTGAGCTGGAAATACATTTCGAATCGACGCGCCGTCGCCGGCCTGCCACCCGGCACCGCGGTTATTTCTTCCGGGAACGCTTATTTCTTAGGCACGATTCGTAAAGGCGTTGGTATTGGCGTTGCGCATCCATACGGGCGAAATCCTGGAAGACGCGGCTGTCACCGCCGCGGAAATTACCCGACATGACGTCGAATTCGCGTTGCAATTCCCGGCTGGCGGCCTGCTCGGCGTACTCGCTGCATGATCCGCTCGATCCGTTTGTCGCCGATGTATACGGTCTATCGTTGGTGGTTTTTCTTTGTGCGGGCGATTTCGCCGGGGGCGGGCTTGTGCAGGCAGCAAGCATCGCACCTGTCAGGATGGTCAATAGAACGATCCGGATCTTCCGTTCGGCGATCTTCGTTTGAGAGCAAGTCACAAATTTTTCCAACAATGATTCGACCTTGTGAACGCATGGTGGCGTGGTATTCGTCGCTCCGCAAGAGTTGAACACAAGCATTTAAGGAAAACACGGTGTAATACTTGCAGCAGTTGTATATGAAGATTTGAAGGAATGTATTTAACTATTTAGAAATTAAGCGTCTTCATGGTATAGTTGCCTCCGAGCGACAGGGGGGAGGATTCTGGATGAACAATCGTCCAGGGTCTTTTTTGCAATTTGGGATGGTGGAATGAAACGGATCCTTTGCGTCGCGTCTATCGCATTGTTGCTATCAGCCTGTACCGCGACGGACCGTAAGAACAAGCTGGCGGTTGCCACAGTGGCCGGTGGACTGGCGGGCATTTTTGTCGGCTGGGAGGTCTTCGGGGCCGGAACAACGGGTCTCCTCGCCATGTTCGGGATTGGTGTAGGGGGTGCCGGCGCGGCCTATCTTGCCGCCGACACCTTGTTGCCGCCGGATCGGGAATCGCTGCACCGCGCGACCTATCATAGTCTGCAGGATACGACAGCCGGACAGACGACGCGTTGGAAAAGTCGCGATTCCGACGCGGAAGCGAGTATCACGCCTAAGCGGCATTTTTATGCCAAGGACGGTCGCTTCTGTCGCGAGTTCAACGTCTTTTTTCGGCTTGGCAAGTCGCGCGAAACGTTCACTCGGACCGCTTGCCGCGGCTTCGACGGTTCCTGGCAGACGATTTAACGCTGGTTGGTATTCTTGGAAGTGGGTGTGCCAAAAAAAGAGGCCGCGCCAATTGGCACGGCCCGAGTCTAGGGAGGAAACGCCCAAGAAGGATTGCAAGACGCAATCGCCTTGCGTTGCAACATGATCTTGGACACTCATGCTGCAACGCACAATATTATATCCAGCCGTTAAGATTTCAAGCGTCAAATTATTAAAAATGTGCGATTTGTCGGAACCATCCAACTGGACGTGACTATATTGCAGCACGGC
>CAYYBI010000464.1:0-3593 GCA_964469835.1 uncultured Rhodospirillaceae bacterium | reverse complement strand
CAGGAAAGCAACTGCGTCATCGGTTTTTTGCTCCTGCTTCAAGACACCGACGAGCACGGAAATCGCCCCGACGTTCTTCGGATCCAATTCAAGCGATGTCGTTGCCGCTGAACGGGCCTCATCCAAATTATCCCGCCGGATATGCACGGCACCTCGAAGGGCATAGGCGTCGGCGTTTTTCGGATCCAGCGTCAGAACGGTTTCCGCATGTTTCGATGCTTTTTCGATATCACCGCCAAGCAAGAAATAGCGGCCAACCCGGACATTTGCGCCAATATGATTCGGCTCTTGTTCAACGACCTTGCGGAAAATGACGAAAGCCGCCCGAAGGTTCTGTTCCTTTTCCTTAATCAATCCGAGGTAATACAGGGCCTCCATATTCAACGGATTAATTTGCCGCGCATTCCGGAATTCAAGGCTGGCCTTTTTCAGTTTGCCGTCCTTGTACAAAGCCAGTCCGCGCTCAAAATAGGCGGCCTCGCGCTCCTCCGCACCGTCACAGGCGACCAGCAGTAGCGGCAGTACAAGTGCCAACGCGCAAACTCGGGCGAAAATGCCGTAGCGCCTATTTTGACTGCGGTCGCCAGCCATAAAGTTTAATCCCAACAGAAGTCGCATGCGATTATTCCTGTGCCGAAGCAAGATTCGAGTTGTCTATTTAGCCGCAGGATATATTGGAAACCTGCTTGATCGGGGAAATATCAGTCGAAAGGGCTGAAGATTTGGGTTTAACGCTAAAGTATTAGCAGTCGGGCACTGCCGAATTGGCCGTACGTCCATTGTTCGAAACAGCAATTCCGAAAGGTTGAGCCGATCGATATTTGAATTCCGCCCGATACGCGAGGCGCGATCACGCGTCCATCAAAAAAAAAGCCGCCCTGAAATGACGGGCTAACCCATCGCCGATGGGGCGTTAGCGTCTTTGGATTTCTCCGCGGTGTCACTTTCAGGCGGCAGCACAGCGGCGACCTTTTCCTGAATTTTTTCAACCGTGTAAAGCGCTTCCGAAAGCCTCTGCCGGATCAGCTCATTCCAACCTTCGTCGAGGTCCTGTGCCGCCGCCATTTCGGTCAATCGGTCGACCACGTGATTGAATTTATCCAGAACCGCAGCGCCGTCATCAATTTCACGGCCCAGTTCCGAACCGAAAACGGCCAAGCTGTCTGCCGCATTATCGAGACCCTCGACGCCGGCAATCCGCATCACCGCAATGTCGTCCAGGTTCATTCCTTTCTGGACTTTGATCTTTTCATCAAGCGACATCATCACATCCCGCATCGCCGTCGCGGCAGCCTCAAACCCTTCAGCGAGCCGACGCGCCGCTTCTTGAGCGTCTTCGACGCCTCTTGGCGCCATAGCGGGTTGCGGGCTCCAATGCTCTACCACGGAGTCTTCTCGTTCAGCGCGCCGCTCACTCCCAGCGGCGTTGTTTTCATGCCATGCCTTCGGCCGCTCCACGATCGACGGCATCGGCGGCGGCAATTCCGCCGGCTTCAGATCATCAGAAGCACTATCCGGAATTGCACTATCTTCGCTCACAACCGGCGTTTCGGGCTGCTGTTCCAGCTCACTCGCCGCAGGCATCACTAAATCGCCCATCGGCTTCTCAGAAGCCGCGGGTGCATCTGCCGTTACGATAGGTTCGTCGGGCGCGACCGGCGCGGCTTCCGCCTCACCCAGAATGTCTTCGGCAGCGACAGCCCATTCTTCAGAAGCGGTCGGCTCATCCCTGGAAGACATCGGATCGATGGTCTCCGATTCGGCCGCTGATACCGGATCCGCAGTTTCGGGATCTGAATTTTCAGGCGGAACATCGAGCGTCGCGGCTTCGGCCACACTCGTTGGGTCCCCCGTAATATTGCCATCGCCGAGCAGCTCGTTCAGGAAAAGCGGATCGGAGAACGCATCGGTCGGCGACGGGGCACCTTCGAGAGGCTCATCCGTATTCCGTTCCTCGGCGGATACAACTTCGACAGAAGATGGCGTTGGCGCCGCTACCGAAAGGCCCGATTCTGCCGCGCCACCTTCCGGCAACGGCGCGGTCGGAGGCTCTGTAGCCCAGTGCGCTTCACGCGGCGCTTTTTCGCTGCCCGATCCATCGAGTTCCCTGGACGTATCCTCGACACTGACATT
Organism: uncultured Rhodospirillaceae bacterium; assembly: GCA_964469835.1. Lineage (GTDB taxonomy): Bacteria > Pseudomonadota > Alphaproteobacteria > UBA8366 > UBA8366 > JAOTYV01. The sequence goes on along the minus strand of CAYYBI010000464.1, from coordinate 1,460 downwards.
TGACGCCAGCTGGCGGCGCAATATTCGCTCGACGAGCGATCCATGCGTTGGCGCGACGTTTGGCTGCTCCGGCCGATCGGGTTCCTTGCCCGACTGCTGGTCAACCGCATGGATGGTTGGATCGGCCGGCTCTATCTGCAAGGAGGTTTCCGCATCGATTTCTTCAGTCCCGCTTTTGAACGGATTGAGTAATCCTGCGGAGTCATCCTCCGGCGCCGCAGCAAGCGGCATCGGATCCGGTGTTGGCTCAAGATTGCTGCGCTCCAAATCCGAATCTGCGAATTCACCGCTTCCCTGATCCGTATCGAGAACCCCATCGGAAATTCCGGGAGGCTCTGTGACCAAGAGCGCTTCACGCGGCGCTTTTTCGCTGCCCGATCCATCGAGTTCCCTGGACGTATCCTCGACACTGGAATTTGACGCCATTTGGCGGCGCAAGATTTGCTCGACGAGCGATTCATGCGTTGGCGCGACGTTTGGCTGCTCCGGCCGATCGGGTTCCTTGCCTGACTGCTGGTCAACCGCATGGATGGTTGGATCGGCCGGCTCTATCTGCAAGGGGGTTTCCGCATCGATTTCTTCAGTCCCGCTTTTGAACGGATTGAGTAATCCTGCGGAGTCATCCTCCGGCGCCGCAGCAAGCGGCATCGGATCCGGTGTTGGCTCAAGATTGCTGCGCTCCAAATCCGAATCTGCGGAGTCGCCGCCTCCCTGATCCGTATCGAGATTCCCATCGGAAATTTCCGGATGCTCCCCGACCACCTCCGGCGGCGATTCAAGCGGCATGCCTGGCATCGGATCACGGGAGACATTCGACGGCGTGAGGTCTTGCAAGTTTTCCGGCAGGTTGAACGTCACCGATTCCGCAGCCCCCGCAAAGCCAATTTCCGGCGCCGCAGTCGGCACATCTTCCTCCGCCGTTTGCGAAGTCAATGACGGGGATAAATCCTGAGGCAAATGCAGCCCGCTGTTGGTTTGCACTTCGTCCGACGGTTCCTCAACTGCCGTTTCGATCTGCGGTTCCGATGCCTTTTCCAAAGATTCCGACGCCGAAACTTCCTGCGTCAGTTCCAGCGCATCGTCGGAAGATGCTTCCATCACCGCCTTTAGTTCGGCAGTGAACGGTTCTTCGACGGTCGTTTCCTCGAGCAGCTCCAGCGCGCCCTCGAACGGCGTTTCGGAGATTGCCTCACCGGTTAGATCCAATGCCTCGTCATCCAGCGTGTCGCCCAGAGTTTCTTGTGTCAAGTCAAGAACTTCGTCTTCCGTAAATTCCGCGGATGTAGCCTCGAGTGAAAGATCCAGCACTTCGTCGATCGCCGCACCCGGCGGCGCATTCTGTACTGGATCCGAGGCACTCGGTGGCGTTTCGGTACCGGCATCGGGAACCATTGCAAGCAGGCTGAAATTCGGAGCATTGTTCCGGCGTTGTCCGGATTCCGCATGAGGCGGGCCAGTTT
>CAYYBI010000463.1:0-8524 GCA_964469835.1 uncultured Rhodospirillaceae bacterium | reverse complement strand
AAATTCCGCCTCGAATTTAGACCGGCCGTTTCGTCCGAATTGTCCGCGGCGCACAGGATCGCGCGCGAGTTCCATGATCGCCGCGCCCAGCGCTGCCGGCTGATGCGGCGGAACGATCAACCCGGTCCGGCCGTGCTCGATCGCGTCGGGTATCCCGCCCACATCGGTCGCGATCACCGGAAGCCCGGCCCCCATGGCCTCAATGACCACATTGGGAAACCCTTCCTCATGGGACGGTAAAATCGCAATGTCCGCAGCCTGATACAGGCTGTCGAGATCGCATCTGTCCTGAACAAAATGGATATTGTCGGCAATTCCGGCCTCCGTCGCGCGCTCCTCGAGCGACGCCCGTATACCGTCATCCCGGCCAACGAGCATCAAGCGCCACGGCCGCGGCAAGTCATTACACGTACCGATGACCGCTTCGATAAGATCGCGATGTCCCTTGTAAGGCAAGAGATTGGCGACCGTCAGCAACACCAGATCGTCCTCGCCAATGCCTTCGATCCGGCGTGACGCGGCGCGCTCATGGTCCTGCGGCAAGGAACGAAGCGCCGCGCCATTATGAATCAATCCGAGCCTATCGGCCGGAACACCATCAGCGGAGAGTTCGGAAACCACCGCACGCGAATTTCCCAGGACGGCCGCCGCCCCGCGCATCAGGAATTTCTCGACGACGCCGCCGAACCGATGCTTGGCCAAATAGGTATTCTGGGAGCGCCGGCTGGCGACAAAACATCGATGTCCCGCCAATCGCGCCGCCAATCCCCCAAGGATGCAGGCCTTCGGTAAAAAGGCGTGGCAAATATCGGGCTTCAATCGCCGCATTGCCAAACTTAGACGGATGACCTGTGCAAGGCTGACCAAAGGTTCGAGTAACCGGATGCGGCGCGCAGAGAATCGCCCAGGAAATTTGGTCCAATCGTCGATCTCGATACCGGCATCCCTAATCGGTCTCGCCATCGGCCCCTGAACGTCCAGGACACAAACCCTCGGCGTTATGCCCCGACGCTTCAATTCGGGCAGGATCAAGGACAAATGGCGCTCTGTCCCGCCAATCGACAATCCGCCGATGACATAAAAGACCGATATCCGCCGATCAACGCGCAAGTCCGGGGTTTCCTGCTGAGGCGAAGACACAGCACCACTGAACGGTCGCGAATTATGCCTATCGAGAGCTTCCAATTCAGATGTTCGGTATTCCATGCGTGCCGATCATTCGTAGATAACGTCTCATCCAATGCCATGTTGCATTGGGCGAGACGCACTATGAGTTTCGCGCCATGACGATATTGCATAGCACGTTACCTACCAATATCGAAGCTTGAAGCTGTGCGAATCGACCAACCGATGCGGAAACGCCGCCGGCGCAAATATATCGCCGCGTCAAGCTGCACAGCAGTGCTGGCCCAACCCCGAATTAACTAATTGTCTCAATTTTGAAAAATAGGCCACGGCTAAAAGATACGTGGCTCTTGGAGCTACCAAACATCCTGGATCGCGGCCGCCCAATGCTTCGGCGGCCTCTGGATGCGACAGGTTGCCGCCCGCCATCGCGAATGAATGCAATGGCGGGCGGCGACCCTATTCATAAATCATCGTTGGAAATTAACGATTTACGATTTTTTCTTCTTTTTCTTCTTCACGAACTTTTTGTACCGGGTGAACCAATGCGCCATCTTGGCACAGTCGGTCGCCTCGAGTGCGTCGCTGCCGATCGGATGGGCTTTGACGGCCGTACGGGCCTCGGCGGCAAACTTGTCCACCCATTGGTCCGCGTCGCCCGGCGTTTTCGATTTGATCCATTCAGCCGTGGCGCTGCCCAGCTTCTTCTGCAAACTCGCCTGCTGCGCGGCCGGTAGAATGTAGATTCCCGGCTTGCTTGGATCCTTAGTGCCATAGAGGTCAAGCACGCGCTTGTCATTGCACCAATTGAGCTTCTTCTGGAGCGGGATGATTTCCTTGGTCATCCAGTTCTGGAATGTCGTCCGGGTCGTCTTGTTGAGCCGGTTCAGCCACTTTTGACTGGCGCCAATCCAGTAGTAATCGCCGACCACGCCATTGATGCCGGCAACCGTAAAGTATGGCGCCTGGTTCTTGACGACATTGAATCCGCCGAGGCTGGTCAGCAGACCGTCGATAACCTTAGTCTCGAGGGCCGGCGGCACGTCGCCAAACGCCATCGTTGTCGGATTCGCGTTCCAGCTTTTGAGCGCCGCGTTCTCGGCCGGGCCCATGCTGCGGATTTTCTTGCCCTTGAAGTCGTCGAGGATCCGCTCGCGGCCGCCATAGCCCATATACATGCTGAGATGCGCCGCACCGATCAGTTCGACGCCATGGGTCTTGGACATCCGCTTTTTCAGAAATCTGTATGTCTCGAATTTCTCGAACTGGTTCATGGCGCCGGGCGTGGTCAGAAGCATCGGACCATTGACCACCGACATATAGGGTTCGATTTGCGCGGATTTGCCGAACTGACCCCAGGTCATTTCGACGTTGCCTTGGCTCATCGCCTCGACCGCCTCGGGAATGTTGTAGAGCGAGCCGGCGTAGTAGATGCGCATCTTGCTGCCCGGAATAATCTTGGGCAGCGTTTCTTTCATGTACTCCATCGTGATGCCGGCCGGATGCGGCGGCCCAACAAGATCCGACGCGAGCCGGATGTTCAAGGGCTGGAGGTTTTCCGCGATGGCCGGCGGCGCTATCGTAATTGCGCCAGCGGCAATAGCCACGCTGGTCAACGTCGCGAGGACGCCGGTATGGCGGTCGCGAAAGGTCAGTTTACTGGTCATATAACAAGCTCTCCCTAGTTTGAGAATTCAGGCGTTGGAGGATTGACTGAATTTCGATCCATACATTCGCGACACCAAAATCGTTAGCGACCGCGCAATAGAACCGACTCCTCTCCAAATGCACATTGCACCTTTGTTCTTACGATGATTAAAGGCCATTGCCCCGCATGGGTCAATTCTTCAACGCCATGCTCATCCGATCAAAAAATTGCGCTAAATCGCGGAATTCTTCGCACTGTCGTGCAACTTCCGCACTAATTGCCGTCGGATTTTGAGAACGAATGCCATTGTTCTCCGGCTCCAGCTAATGATAGGGTCCGACTCAACAATAAGGGGTAGACATCGCCACGATGTCCGGGCGCTCAGCGTCAGGTTTGTAAATCCGTCATCATCCTGAAGAGCCTTGACGTATCCGTTGCTCCAATGAATGGGAAGGTTTCGCATGGGAAAGTGCGATCGGGCGACGGATGCGCCAGCTCTCGCTCCACATACATCCGTCCGACGCCCCGCTGAAGCCTTTGTCACTGCAGGTAGGGGACATGCCGATGGATAGGGCATATCGAATTTGGGTGTTCATCATGGAACACATCGTCGGCCACATCGCGTCGGTGCTGATGCTGGGCGCCACCAGCCTCGCCATCATCGAAATATTCCGGCGCTATGTTCTGGACAGCACCTTTCACTGGGCGCAGGACGCCGTCACCTATTTCATGGTGTCGGCCGTGTTTCTCTTCTTCGTGGTAACGCAAGTGCGCCGGTCCCATCTTGCCGTCACCGCGATCGCCGAGTGGCTCAACAGCAAGGGCATGACCATTCCGCTGCAGACGATGCGTCTGGTCAACACGATCCTGTCGCTCGGATTTTGCGGCGCATTGTCCTGGTTCGGCGCTCCTTCCGTCGAGCGAAATTGGGAATTGGGCCGGCTGACCCAAAGCATGCTTTTGCCGTTCTGGCCGTTTCAACTGATGCTGCTGTTATCCCTCATGATGATGGTCGTCACGCTTCTGTTTCAGCTCTATCAAGACATTCAAACCCTTCGTGGCAAAGATGTATTTCCGTGGGCCGAGGTTGAAGAAGGTCTCGAGTTGTAAAGCGGCAGGATAATAAGAAAGGCTCGTACTTTGGGTGTACTCGGAACAATGAGCATCGTTTTGCTCGCGATCGGCCTTCCCATCGGGATCGCGCTCGCCGGTTCTTCCCTGATCTACATGATGTTCGACCCGATGCTGGGCCCGGGCACAATATTCAACGCGTTCTTCAGCTTCGTCAGCAAATACACGCTGATGGCCGTTCCGTTCTTTATCTATGCCGGCTTCCTGATGGAACGCACCGGGCTGATCTCCAAACTGTTCAAGTTTGCCGACGCGCTCATCGGCTGGGTGCCTGGCGGATTCGGCTTTGCAACTTTGGTCGCAGCCGTCCTGTTCGGTGCCATTTCGGGCTCCAGCACGGCAATGGCCGCCGCCATGGGCGTCATCGCCTATCCCGAAATGCGCAGCCGCGGCTATCCGGCCTGGCTCGCCGCCGGCGTAATCGCGTCGGGCGGTGGCATCGCCATTCTCATCCCGCCCAGCATCACGCTTATTTTGTTCGGCGTGCTGACCGAATCATCGATTGTCGAGCTGTTCTTTGCGGGATTCGTGCCGGGCGTCATGCTCGCCATCAGCGACGCCATTGTTCTGGTTATTGCCGCCCTGATTCTCAAGCTTCCATCCGGGCAGTTCAGTTGGAAATTCCTCGGCGAGGCCACCTGGGAAGCGTGGCCGGCGCTGCTCATGCCGGTCATCATTCTCGGCGGCCTGTACGGCGGCGTGTTCACGCCGACCGAAGCGGGTGCTGCCTCCTGCGCCTATGCGATGCTGTACGGCTTGATCAACGGGCGGATGGAGTTCATCCGGGACCTGATGCCGATCACCCGGCGCGCGATCAATCTCAGTTCGGTAATCTTCTTCCTGGTCGGCTGTGTCGGCGTCTTCCAGTTCCTGCTCGCCAACAAGGGATGGCCGCAGGACATTGCCGAATGGGTCATCGCGCAGGACCTGACCGCGCTCGCCTTCCTCGTGTTCACGATGCTGGTGCTGCTCGCACTTTCGACGTTCCTGACCGGGATCGCCATCTTGGTGCTGACCGTACCGATTTTCTTCCCGGTCGCGAACGCGCTGGGCATCGATCCCATCCATCTCGGCATCCTGGTCGCGCTCGCAGTCGAATGCGGCGCCATTATCCCGCCGGTCGGCCTCAATCTCTTCGCGGTCAGCGGCACAACCGGCGTGCCGCTGATACGCGTCATCAAGGGGTCGTCGCCCTTCCTATTCACCGACGTGTGCGTCTTGGTGCTGGTGCTGTTTTTCCCGATCCTGGCCCTCTGGCTGCCGTCGAAAATCATCGTTTCGGTATTCTAACCCGCCGCGCCGATCGCGCCGCGCCAGCCGATTTAACGCACGCGACCACCGGGGTAAAATGCTGGAAATCTTTGTCGACGCCGATGCCTGCCTGGTTAAGGACGAAGTCCTGCGCGTTGCCGCGCGGCACAAGCTCAAGACCTATCTGGTCAGCGACGGCGGCATCCGGCCGCGCCCCGATCCGCTTGTCGAATTGGTGGTGGTCCCATCGGGTCTCGACGCGGCGGACGACTGGATCGCGGAGCATATCGGCGACGGCGACATCGCGGTCACGGGTGACATCCCGCTCGCGGCCCGCTGCCTCGCCAAAGGCGCCCGCGCGCTGCGCCACAATGGCGAGGCGTTCACCGAAGCCTCGATCGGCACAGTGTTGGCCACCCGCGATCTGATGGCGCATTTGCGCGAGACGGGGGAGGTTACCGGCGGGCCGCGTCCGTTTGCCAAGAAGGACCGTTCGCGGTTTCTGAACACTCTCGAGACACTCATTCAGGCGGTCCTGCGCGACCATCGCTGACCACTGTGGCGAACATACCGTCGCCGCATTGATCCACCCAAACCCGCCTGCTACCGTTTGACGTCCACCGCAGGCTTACAAGACCCCAGGAGCCCTCACCTTGCAGGATCCCCGAAACATTCCCGGCATCGACATCGAAATGGCGGGGGCAATGCTGAAAAGCCGCGAGCGGCAGCCCGAGGGCGCGCCGGATGTCACGGTCACCCCCATCGCCGATGTCCGCGCATACTATCTGGCCGAGCGCGCCTATTGGAACGAGGACGGCCCCGCCCTGCCGCGTATCGTGGATCACACGGTCAAAGGGCCACACGGGCCGATTCCCGTCCGGATTTACTATCCGCGCGGCAACCCGAATCTGCCGCTCCTGATCTATCTCCACGGCGGCGGGTTCATAAAGGGCAGCATCGCGAGCCACGACAAGATCTGCCGCTGGATCGCCAGCCGCTCGGGCGCGGCGGTTGCGTCGGTCGACTACCGGCTTGCCCCGGAGCACAAATTCCCGACACCGCTGGAAGAAGCCGTCGCGGTGTTCGACTGGGCCACCGGCTCGGCGCAAGACCTCAAGATCAACCCCCGGCGGATCGGCATGGGCGGCGATTCCGCCGGCGCCAGCATCACCCTGGGCGCGGCGCTATCGCTCAAGGCGGCCGGCCGTCCGAATGCCCTGAAATTCATGATGCTGTTCTATGGCAGCTATGGTCTCGGCTATGACTGCCCGTCCTCGAAGGCCTATGGCGACAAGATCTACGGACTATCGGAGGCGACGCGGCGCTTCTACCGGTCCTGTTACGTCGCGAACGAAGCCGATCATGACGACTTTCGTCTCAATCAGCTTTCCACCGACCTGTCCGAATTGCCGCCGGCGTTCATCGGCGCGGCGGAAATGGATCCGCTCTGCGATAACAGCCCGGCATTGGCAAAGGCACTGACCGAGGCCGGTGTCGTCAACGAATTGAAGCTCTATCCCGGCGTGCTGCACGGATTTCTGCATCTGACGCGCATGGTCGGCACAGCGCGGCGGGCCCTGGATAACGCCGGCGACGCGGTGAAACGCGCGCTGCGTTAGAACCGCCAAGGCCCGGGCGCGTCGCGCGCAAATCCCTCAGTACTGGATCCGCGTCGTTGCCGCGCCGTCGACGATCAGGTTTGTGCCGCTGATGTAGCTGGCGGCCGGGCTGGCGAGAAAGACCACCGCGTTCGCCACTTCCTGCGGTGTTCCCAGCCGTCCCATCGGGCTGCGCGCCACGGCGTTGGCGTAGACCTCCGGCGTTTCGCGCTTGCGGACATCCCAGACGCCGCCCTCGAAAAAGATCGCGCCGGGAGAGACGGTGTTCGCGCGGATCCCCTTGTCGCCGAGCGTGCTGCTCAAGCCCGAGAGATAGCTGATGATCGCCGCCTTATGCCCGGCATAGGCGCGCACCCCGCCCGATATATTGACCGCCGCCGTGCTGGAGATGGCCACGATCGAGGCCGCGTCGGAGTTTTCGAGGAACGGCAGCGCCGCTTCGACCGCCCGCACGGTGCCCAACACGTCCACTTCCAGCCCGAGTCGCCAATCCGCCTCGCTTGCCGAGCCGACCAGCGCGCTGGCGTTGGGCACCAGGATGTCGAGTCCGCCCATCGCCTCCGCCGTCTGTTTTATCCAGCCCCGCAGCCCGTCACCGTCGGTGACGTCCACCGCGCCGCCGATCGCCGTGCCGCCGGCCGCCGTCAGCGCGGAAACCGCCTCGTCGACCTGCGCCGCGTCGCGCGCGCACAGCCCGACGGCGCAGCCCTCGGCCACCAGCAGATCGACGATCCTGCGACCGATGCCCTTTGTTCCCCCGGTAACGATGGCGCGTTTGCCGGCTAATCCCAGATCCATGAGGGTTGGTTGACGGGTTTAGAGAAGGAGACGGCCCTAAGAGCCCGGACTAAGTGTATTGCTTCTCTTTGCAGCCAATGCAGACCTTGGTCCAAGGGACGGCTTTGAGACGCGCCGAGGAGATCTCCTCGTCACAATCGATACAAACGCCGTACGAGCCACTTTCGACACGGGCAAGGGCGTCCTCAATCGCACGCAGCAGCTTCGCGTCCGTCTGCTTCAACTGAATACTTATCTCTTCCTCGTTCGCGGCGGCAGAGCGGTCGGCGAAGTCACCGTGCCCGTCCGTCGTCTTTTCGCCGGTCATTACCGTCTGACCGATCGAGCGCTCGAGGTCCTCCTTCTTCGCGAGAAGGGTCTTCTTGTGCTGAGTTAACTCTGATTTCTTCATTCCGAATCACTCAATTGGAAGCTCGAAACCAGCTATATTAACACGCGGCGCGGGGGTGGGCAAGAAGAGGAAACGACTCATTCATCAGAGGAACGGGCAATCAGAGGAACGGGCGTTATAGGAACCGGCACTAACGGAGCCGGCATTGACGAAACCGCGGAGGCATGCGGCATCGCTAGGCGGCACGGACGTGAACTGTAGGGCCGCCAGACAGTCCTGTTCTGCCTCGGAAGCCACCTCCGAGAGTCGCACGACCCGGGCCTCCACGATCGCGACTTTCTCTTCCAGGAACAGTTTGACCACGTAGGTGGAGCCAGGCGTGAGAAGGCGTTTGAGCCGGAGGAGCATGCCACCAACGCTCAAGTTCAGGACGGACGCTTCCCAGCCACCACCGAGCTGCACAAAGCCGCGGCCCAGAGCATCGATGCGCTGGTGCCGGCGCCTGGATGTGCCTGCCATATCTTTCGTCCTTCGCGCGCGCCAAGGGTCCTAACCCAGTCGACGATCCATAAGGCACCATCGTCAGACACCCAATGCTACTCCCTCACCCCGGTTGGTGAC
>CAYYBI010000462.1:0-5287 GCA_964469835.1 uncultured Rhodospirillaceae bacterium | reverse complement strand
GCCATCTGGTTCGACAGATAATCGCCCGGCGGCAACTGGATGATCACGAAGACGATTGCGCTGACCGCCAGCAGGGTCGGGATCATCATCGCGATGCGCCGGACGAAATATCCAAACACCCGTTAGCTCCCTGTTCGCAAGGGCCGGCGGCGTACGCGGCGCACCGTCATCGTGCCGGCTTCCCGTCGGTGTCGGAGGCAGGGTCGGCGAACCAGAAAGTGTCCGGCCGGTAGATGCCGAAATGAGCGCCGGGATTCCAGTTGTAGAGGCCGTTCGTCGGCACGTTGCGTAGGCGTCGGTCGACCACCACCGGCTGTAACGTGCCCGAGATGAGGCCGATCGTGAACACCTGGTCGCCATAGAGCGAGAGCATTTCATGCCAGATTCGGGTGCGGGTCTTGCGCCGGCCGGCGGCGCGCCATTGCTGCAGGAGTTCGCCCAGCCGTTTGGCGGCCGGCATGTCCGGCGCAGCGCCGGCCCTGCCGCCGGTTTCGATATATTGGCCCCAGAGCGGCCACTGGTATTGCGTTTGATGGGTCGGCGCCAATGCCTCGGGGCTGGTATCGGCGGTTGCAAGCCCGTTTTCGAGTCCGGACGACAGCGCCATGATCGTATCGCCGGCATAGATGCGATTTCGCAGCACGTCGCGATGCGATGGTTTGATGTGAAGTTTTATGCCGACTTTGAGCCAGCTGTCATGCACCAGCTCGAGCGCATCCGCTTCCTCGCTGCTCTCGCCGGCGGTCTCGACGATGATGTCGGCCGGCCGGCCATCCGGCAACAGGCGGATGCCGCGGCTGTCCCGGCGGGTCAGGCCGGCCGCATCGAGCAGCCGGTTGGCGCGCGGCAGGTCGAAGTCGGCCCAGGCGCGGCGATAGGCATCGCGATACAGTGGACTTTCCGGGAGGACCGTGTTCTGCCCCTCGATCGCCTGGCCGAAATACATCACCCGGTTCAGTTCGCGCCGGTGAACGGCAAGCGACAGGGCACGGCGAAACCGGACGTCTTGCAGCAGGGCCCGCCATGTCTCGTCCTTGGCGTTCAAATTCGGGTACAGCGCCAGATGCGCGCCTCTGCCAATGCGCCAAAGATGGACGTCGAAGCTGCCCTTTTTGGCGTTTTTCCGAAGAAAAGTGTAGTCGTCGAACCGCAAATAGCGCGCCTGCAAATCCGATTCGCCGGTGCCCGTCTTGGCCGCAACGATCTTATTGTCGACGATGTTCATCACCACCCGGTCGATATAGGGCAGTTGCCGGCCATTGGGGTCGACCCGATGAAAATAGGGATTGCGCCGGAATTCGAAGCGATCGGACGGACCCTTGGTGGCGATGGTCCAGGGCTGCAGAGAGGGTAGGTCGACATTGTCGTTCTTATACGCGTTGTCGACCTTGTTGTGCAGCGCCGCCCAGTTTCGGTAGCCGCGGCTTTTCGCCTCCTTGCCCAGCGCGTCGGCGTCGAAATACCGCGCGTGAAATCGCTTTAGGTAATGCGCCGGCCGGTAGATGAAGGGCGGGCGCGGCCCCGCCAGCGCCGGCAGGAATGCGGGATTGGGCGCCGGCCAAGTAAAGCGCAGCGTATGGTCGTCGAGGATCTCGAAGCGGGGTGGCTTGCCGCCGACCAGCATGATCTTGGGTGGACCGGCCGGCGACAGCATCCGGTTCATCGCGACGTCGTCCCAGTAATAGCGGAAATCTTCCGTCGTGAAGGGGTTGCCGTCGGACCAACGGTGTCCCTTGCGGAGATGCAGCGTGAAGACACGGCCACGGTCCACATCGATTCGCTGCAGGATGTCCGGCACCAGTTTCAGCTCGGAATCGAAGCGGACCAGGCGGGCATAGCCATAGACCACCATCAGCCGCACATCTTTGGGGCGCGCCATCAACAGGCGCAGCGTGCCGCCGTGCCGGCCGGGCTGCTGCGCCGGCCCCGCGAACGGTACCACCAGCGGCGTGGCCGGCAAGCGGCTTTCGGCGGGCGGCAAGTCGCCCGTGTCGATTAATTCTTGCAGCGATGGCGGATCGATAAACTGGGCCGCTGCGGCCGCTGGTGTGCCGCCGGCCGCAGTAACAAAGAGTGCCGCCAAGATTGCGGCTACGGAGGCCGCTATCGCCGCGCCGAAGATCGCGCGCGCGCTCACAGCGTGGCCACCGCCGCCGTGGCCCGCACGAAGTGCCCGTCGGCGACCGGCCTCAGCTGAAGTCCCTCATCATCGCCGCCGTCGCCGTCATTGCCGCAAACGACGTCACGAAACGGCGGCGGCCAGGCGGTCGGGTCCCCGGCGCGGTCGTCCATCAAGGCCTGCAGGTCGAGCGCGTGGTCCGGGTCGGCATCGGGCACGGCGGCGAGTAGCCCCCGGGTATAGGGATGAACCGGGCCGCGAAACAGCATGTCCCGTGGCGCCAACTCGACGAGCCGGCCATGGCAGATCACGGCGATCCGGTCGGCGATATAGTCGACCACGGCAAGATTATGCGACACAAAAAGATAGGTCAGCCCGAGTGTGGTTTGCAGGTCGCGCAACAGGTTCAGAACCTGCGCTTGCACGCCGGCGTCGAGTGCGGAAACCGGTTCGTCGCAAATCAGCAGGTCTGGCTTTAAGGCGAGTGCACGGGCGATACACAGACGTTGCCGTTGCCCGCCGGAGAAGCTGTGCGGATAGCGGTTGAGACACCGTTCGTCGAGGTCGACCAACCGCATCAGGTCGCGCGCCGCCGCGCTACGATCCGCAGCGGTGCCGATACCATGAATGACCAAGGGTTCGGTGATGATGTCGAACGCGGTCATGCGGGGATCGAGCGCCCCGAAAGGGTCCTGGAAGATGTATTGCACCCGCCGCCGGTAGGCGCTGAGCGCCGCCCCGCTCAGCGTCCCGACATCGGCCGTTTCGCCGGACGGATCGCGAAACAGGATGCGCCCCGAATCCGGCCGGACGCCGCGCATGATGAGTTTCGCGATCGTGGTCTTGCCGGACCCGCTTTCGCCGACCAACGCCAGCGATTCGCCGCGCCGTATCGAAAGGCTGACTCCGTTCACCACGCCGATTTGCTCGCGCGCGCGCCACGGCGTGAGTCCGGAGCGGCGCTGGAAATAGGATTTCCGCAAATCGATCACATCGAGAATGGTCTCCGCCGCCGGGTGCGCTTGCGCCGTGGGCGCTATCGTGCCGCCGTCGCGCCGGTGCACCGGCCGCAGGCGCTCCGATCTGTTCCGCCCGATGCGGGGCGCGGCGTCAAAGAGCGCCTTTAGATAGGGGTGCGCCGCGTGGCGGAAAACGTCGTCCCTTGTGCCCGATTCCATGACCTCGCCGCGATACAGGACGACGACCTCATCCGCCATATTGGCGACCACGCCGAGGTCATGGGTGATGATCAGTACCGCCATGCCATATTGCCGTTGCAGGTCGGCAATCAGTTTGAGGATCTGCGCCTGGATCGTCACGTCGAGTGCCGTGGTCGGTTCGTCGGCGATCAGCAGTTGCGGGCGGCAAATCAGCGCCATCGCGATCATCGCCCGTTGGCGCAGCCCGCCGGACAGCTCGAAGGAATAGGTATCGTAGGCGCGGTCAGGATCGGGGAAGCCCACCTGATGCAGCATCTCGCGGGTGCGGCGTTCGCATTCCGCGCCGGAGCAGTCCTCATGGTATCGCAGCACCTCGCCGATCTGGTCGCCGATCGTGTGCAGCGGCGACAACGACGTCATCGGCTCCTGAAAGATCATCGAAATTTTGCTGCCGCGCAAACGTTGCATCCGGGCGCCGGCCGGCTCGAGCCCGGCGAGGTCGATCGCGCCGCCGGGCGCCGCCGGGTCGGCGAACAGGATTTCGCCGGCCTCCCGCCGGGCGCACCGCGGCAATATTCCCATAATGGCCTGGGCCGTGATGGACTTGCCGGATCCGGACTCGCCGACCAGGGCCACGGTCGAGGCGGGCCGGACGCGGAAACTGACCCGTTTCACCGCTTCGATCGCGCAGCCCGGCAGGGTGATGCCGACGCGGAGATCGCGAAGCTGCAGCAGGTCGGCCATTACCAGCGCATATCCTCGTCCTTTATGCCGCCCTCCGGTGGCGGGGGCGTGCCGCCCTCGCGAAACGCCCGGAGGTTCTCCGCGGTGGTTTCGTCGAGCTCGACGCGATGGCGTTCGACCACGGCGGCGACCGCCTCGACGATTTCCTTGAAGCCGGTCAAATCCGAATCGACGCGGACCGCGCCGGACGGTCCGGAGATCTTCAGCTCCATCCAGCCCCGCTTCATATCGCGGCGGCTCTTTTCGCGTACCGTCGAGAAATACCGCAGCTTCAGCGCCGACATCTCTGCCCAGGCGAAAAACCGTTTTCGCAAGCCGTGGACAAACAACCCGTCGTCCCGAAGTTCAAAAGCGGTGTACTGCATCAATACCGTCCGCAAGCCGTACAGGAAGAACAGCATGGCCGCGGTGCCCAGAATGGTGAAAAAGATCGGACCCGGCTTGCCGATCACGACGGGTATGGCGAAGAACAGGAAGCCAAGGGCGGCCCGGACGTAATCCCAGATCAGGCTGCGCATCGGATATCGGAAATAGGTCATGGGTCTCGCGTGACGGCAGGCGCCGTCTCAATAAGGGGTGAAGCGGAATGCAGTGGAGACCGGGTGATCCGGCGCCACGACGCGGCCTGCCGTCCTAGGGCGGCCCAAGTGTTCAGCTTCTGCGTTGGGGCGGTCCATTCTTGCCCGTGCGAAGCCGGCGGTGCCGTATCGAGCAGGGTCATGGTCTTTGAATATATGGGGGTGGACGGAAGACGCAAGGCACCATGTTGTGACGCCATATCAAATGCCGCCCGCACGATACGCTATGAGTTCGGCGCTGCGCTGTGCACCGTCGAGGTCGAGCTCGTCCGGGCAAGGTCGGGCCATGCCGGCGGCGCGGTCGGCGGCGGCGGCCAGGGCCGACGGAGTCAGCGCTTCCTCGGCCAACACCTGCGCCCAGCCGCGGCGTGCGAGCAGCGCCGCCCGCAGCGCCTGTTCGGATTGCCCATGGGCGCTGAACGGCACCAGCACACACCGGCTGCGGGCTTGCAGCAGGTCGAGGACCGTATTGTATCCAGCCTGGCTGATCGACAGGGCGCCGCCGGCGAGCAGCGCCGGAAAATCACGGCGCGCCGGCTCGACGATAATGCCGTCGCCGGACTGCAGCGCCGCCCGGTCGCGAGACGGCAGGTTCGGGCCGAGCAGCATGCGCCACGGGGCGTTGCGGAAGGAGCCGAGCGGCCGCGCCGCGAGGGCGGTTCGCATCAGCGCGCCGCCGGTGCCGC
>CAYYBI010000461.1:0-9248 GCA_964469835.1 uncultured Rhodospirillaceae bacterium | reverse complement strand
TGCGCCAGCGCCCAGCCCGCACAAAACATTGACATCGCGAGACTCCATCCAAATTGCTGGATATTCAAATCGAGCATTCTTTCGAAAGGGGCGTTGCGTCAACGACTAGAGCCGGTCCAGCAGAATTTTCTCGCACTTCTGAACATCCTTCATCAAATTCTTCCTCGGAAAGATGACCCGCAAGTCTCCGGCATTTGCCGTCCTCGATGTATTTTGCGCTCCGGCTCGGGTTGGGCAGCACAGCACGTTGCCAACACGTTGAAAGGCAGCAATGGCGGAGGTACGGTGGCATTATACTATTGCACTTGGCCGCTAAACCCGAATTCCCAATTTATATCAAAGTGCCATTAGCCAGGACCCGGTTCTATCCATCAGGATGGATGGCTATTCAAAGGGCGAAGCAAATATGCGACCGCAACCGTTCGTCTTCTTAATCTTTAGCGTCTCCCTCTACGCATGCATCTATGCCATTGCGCCAAGCGAGAGCGCC
Source organism: uncultured Rhodospirillaceae bacterium (assembly GCA_964469835.1). Taxonomy (GTDB): domain Bacteria; phylum Pseudomonadota; class Alphaproteobacteria; order UBA8366; family UBA8366; genus JAOTYV01. Next base: position 8,758 of record CAYYBI010000461.1, on the reverse strand, counting down.
GCCGCATCGCGGGTAAGTCATGGCATATCGATATTCGGCGATTTGAAATACGGTCCCGACTTCAAAAATTTTGACTACGTCAATCCTAATGCCCCCAAAGGTGGTCGGCTGCGGCTTGCAGGCCGGGACTCATTCGACAATCTGAACCCATTTATATTGAAGGGAGATTCAGTCCAAGGTGCCGGTCTGCTCTTTGATTCTTTGATGGTTCCCGCGAGGGACGAGCCGGATGCACTTTATGGATTGGTCGCGGAAACGATCGAACTAGATGATGATCTAAATTGGGTGGCGTTCAATCTCCGCAAGGAAGCGCGCTGGCACGACGGCAGCCCCGTCACCGCGGAGGATGTTGTCTTCACATTCAATACATTGGTGAAGAGCGGCCATCCGGTCTACCGATTGCTCTTTCGCAAGGTGGCAGATGTGCGCGCCGAAGGCCGCCATCGTATCCGTTTTACCTTTAAGCCAGGTGCAAAGCGGGGTTTGCCCGTCAAGCTTGCGGCCTTGCCCGTCATTTGCAAGGCTTACTATAAGCGCATTCCCTTCAAAAAGACGACCATGCATGCCCCATTGGGCAGCGGCCCCTACAATGTTGCCGGCATGGAGGCAGGCCGGAACATCGTCTACCAGCGCGATAAGGCGTATTGGGCGCGCGACCTTCCCGTCAACCGCGGGCGGTTCAATTTCGATCTCATCCAGTGGGACTATTTTCGGGATCGCGGCGTCGCGCGCGAGGCCTTCTTCGCCGGCGAATATGACTTTCACGAGGAATTCGTGTCGCGAAGCTGGGTTAAGCAGTTCGATAAACCAGCGGTGCGTGAAGGCTTGATTGTCCGGGATATCCTGCCGAATGGACGCCCCGCCGGCGTCCAGGCATTCTTCATCAATCTGCGCCGCAAGAAGTTTGCGGACTGGCGGGTTCGTAGAGCCCTTAACCTAGCATTCGACTTCGATTGGATTAATAAGCACCTTTTTTACGGTTTGTATCGTCGAACGGAAAGCATGTTCGAGAATTCCGTTTATGCGGCGCACGAGCCGCCGAGCGAGGCGGAATTGCAATTGCTGCGACCGTTTCGCGGCCAGATTCCGGATGAAGTTTTCGAAAAACCGTACCGGGCGCCATCCACCAAGCGCGGCGGCATTCGCAAAAATCTGCTCGAGGCGGCGCGATTGCTGCGCGAGGCAGGCTGGCATGTGAAGGACCACACGACTAGGGTGAACCGTCGCGGCAAGCCGCTCGAGATCGAATTCCTTATTGCGTCATCATCCTTCACGCGGATCCTCGGACCGTACGTTCGCAATCTCACGCGCTTGGGCATCAACAGCACCATTCGGATCGTCGATTCCGCAAACTTCAAGAACCGCCGCGATCGCTTCAACTTCGATATCGCGATGCAGAAGTTCCCTCAATTCTTGACGCCGGGCGAGGAGCAACGCGGCTATTTTGGCTCCAGTGGGGCCAGCATGTCGGGCAGCAAAAACCTGTCAGGCTTAAAAAGCCCAGCCGTGGACGCATTGATTGAGCGGGTTATCAACGCCGAGAACCGCTCCGAACTCATCATTGCGGCACGCGCTTTGGACCGCGTCGTGATGTGGAGTGAAATCGTCATACCCCATTGGTTTAAGGGCAAGCACAACATCGCCTATTGGAACAAATTCGATCGGCCGACGACGAAACCGCTCTACGACCTCGGCGTGCTGGATACCTGGTGGTTCAATCCTGACAAGGCGAAGTTCATCGATAGCGGCGAGGCGCCGCCCACCGTCAGAAGCGTGGGACGGTAGTGGCCGCATACATCATTCGACGGCTGCTGCTGATGATCCCAACCCTGCTTGGGATCATAGTCATAAATTTCATCATTGTTCAGTTCGCGCCCGGCGGTCCGGTCGAACAGCTGGTCGCCCAGATTACCGGCAGCGATGTCGGCGCGACGAGCCGGTTCAGCGGCGGCGAAGGCGAAACCGCCGGATCGATGGATGGCGTGGGCGCTGCGGGTGCAACGGCGGTCAGCGAGTACCGGGGCGCGCAAGGCCTCGATCCGGAATTCATCAAGGATCTCGAGAAGCAGTTCGGTTTCGACCGGCCCTTGCATGAGCGTTTTTTTCTGATGATGGGCAATCTCATCCGGTTCGATTTCGGACGCAGTTATTTCCGCGACGAAACGGTACTCGACCTGGTCATCTCGAAAATGCCGGTCTCCATCTCGCTGGGCCTGTGGACGACGCTCATCGTTTATCTTGTGTCCATTCCGCTGGGAATCCGAAAGGCGGTACATGACGGCTCGGCCTTCGATGTTTGGACCAGCGCCTTCGTTATCGTCGGGTACGCAATCCCGGGTTTCCTGTTCGCCATCATCCTGATTGTGCTTTTTGCCGGAGGCAGTTTTCTCGACTGGTTCCCGCTTCGAGGGCTCACCTCGGAAGACTGGCATCTGATGTCCTGGCCGGAGCGGATTCTCGATTATTTCTGGCATCTTGTCCTGCCGATTACCGCATTGGTTATTCACGGCTTCGCCACGCTGACCTTTTTGACCAAGAATTCCTTTCTGGACCAGATTCACATGCTTTACGTCTCGACCGCGCGGGCGAAGGGGCTCACCGAGGCGCGGGTGCTGTACGGTCATGTGTTCCGGAACGCCATGCTCATCGTAATCGCCGGGTTTCCGAGCGCATTCATCCACATTCTGTTCACCGGCGCGCTGCTGATCGAGGTGATTTTCTCGCTCGACGGATTGGGACTGCTCGGCTTCGAGGCGGTTGTGAAGCGCGATTATCCGATCATGTTTGCGACGCTCTATTTCTTTACGCTGTTGGGGCTCGTGCTGCATCTGATCGGCGATATCGTTTATACGATTGTCGATCCCCGCATCGATTTCGAGGCCCGGGATGAATGAAACTCGGAAACAAGGATGGGTGGAGCGGCGGCTCTCGGCAATGGCGCAGCGCCGCTGGCGGACGTTCAAGTCCAACAAGCGGGGCTACGTCTCGGCCGTGATCTTTCTTTCCCTATTTTTCGTCAGCCTGTTCGCTGAATTTCTGGCGAACGATAAACCGATTCTCGTATACAGCCAGGGCACCCTATATTTCCCGATTGTCAAGATCTATCCCGAAACGGCCTTTGGCGGCGAAATGCGGACGGAAGCCGCGTACCGGCAACGCGACGTTCAGGATCTCATCCGGCATAAAGGCGGTTGGATGGTCTGGCCGCCAATCCGCTACAGTTATCGCACGGTGAACTTTGGCCTGACCGAACCCGCACCATCGCCGCCGACCCTGGAAAATTTGCTCGGCACTGACGATCAGGGACGGGACGTGTTTGCACGGGTCATCTATGGATTCCGCATATCCGTGGTTTTCGGACTGACCCTGACATTCTTGGGCTCCGCGATCGGAATCGCAGCTGGGGGTGTGCAGGGCTATTTCGGCGGCTGGACGGATTTGCTGGCGCAGCGATTCGTCGAGATTTGGAATGGTCTGCCGAACCTGTTTCTTCTGATTATCCTAGCGAGTGTGGTCGAGCCAAGTTTCTTGTGGCTGCTCGGCATCATGGTGTTGTTCGGCTGGACGTCGCTCGTTGGCGTCGTGCGCGCGGAATTCCTGCGGGCCCGCAATTTTGATTATGTGCGGGCCGCCCGGTCGATGGGCGCCAGCAACCTCTACATCATGCGGCGGCATGTCTTGCCGAATGCGATGGTTGCCGCCCTGACCTTCATGCCGTTCATCTTGAATGGCTCGATCACCACGCTGACGTCGCTTGATTTTCTTGGATTCGGGTTGCCACCTGGATCACCGTCGCTGGGGGAGCTTTTGGCCCAGGGCAAGAACAACGTTCACGCCCCGTGGCTAGGTCTGGCGGCGTTTTTCACGCTCGCGGTAACCCTGAGCCTGCTGATCTTCGTCGGTGAAGCCGTACGGGATGCGTTCGACCCGAGGAAGAGCATGCAATGACCGTTCGACCGATGCTACAGGTTCGCGATCTGCAGGTGAGTTTTGGGTCCGGTGAGCGCCGGGTTGCCGCCGTAGACGGGGTTTCGTTCGAACTGGACCCGGGCGAAACTCTGGCACTGGTTGGTGAGAGCGGGTCGGGTAAGTCGGTAACGGCGCTCTCGATACTGCAACTCGTCCCCAGCCCGCCGGCGCACTACAGCGGCGGTGAGATCCTCTTCCATGGCGAGGACATCATGGAGATGTCCGACGCGCAGCTTCGCGCGGTGCGTGGCGATCGGATCGCTGTTGTGTTTCAGGAACCGATGAGTTCTTTGAATCCCTTGCATACAATCGAGAAGCAGATCTCGGAAATCCTGGTTGTCCATAAAAATCTCGACCCAACCGCTTGCCGCGAACGCGTGCTCGAACTGCTCGACCACGTCGGAATTCCGGATGCCGAACAACGCCTCAAGGCATTCCCGCATGAACTTTCCGGTGGGCAGCGCCAGCGTGTCATGATCGCCATGGCGTTGGCCAATGAACCCGAAATTATCATCGCTGACGAACCGACCACGGCGCTCGATGTCACGGTTCAAGCGCAGATCCTCGCCTTGTTGAAGGAGTTGCAACGCGAAACAGGTATGGCGTTGTTGCTGATTACTCATGATCTCGGAGTCGTTCGGAAGGTTGCTGACCGGGTTTGCGTCATGACAAACGGAAAAATCGTCGAAACGGGTGACGCTGCTGCGGTTTTCCAATCGCCGCAGCATGACTACACGAAGCGTCTGATCGATGCGGAACCCAAGGGCGAACCGCCGGCGCCGGAGGATGGCGGGCAGGAAATCATGGCCGCCGACGATCTCAAGATCTGGTTCCCAATCCGGAAAGGCATTTTTCGGCGCACCGTTGGGCACGTAAAGGCGGTGGACGGCGTCACTATGTCGGTCCGCGAAGGACATACGGTGGGCGTTGTGGGTGAAAGCGGATCGGGCAAATCCACGCTGGCGATGGGGCTGATCCGCATGCAATCGAGCCAAGGCACAATCCGGTTCGAGGGGCAGCAGATCCAGGATATGGCGTGGAGTGCGTTGAGGCCATTGCGGCGCGAGATCCAGGTTGTGTTTCAAGATCCGTTCAGTGCGCTGAGCCCGCGGATGTCTGTGGGACAGATCATCGAAGAAGGATTGATTATCCACAAGCTCGAGACCGATGCCAAAAAGCGCCGACGGATGATCAGCGATATTCTTGAAGAAGTCGATCTGGAACCGGACTTCCAGGATCGATATCCGCACGAGTTTTCGGGAGGCCAGCGTCAACGGATTGCCATTGCACGTGCGATGATCGTCAAGCCGCGCTTCGTCATCCTGGATGAGCCGACATCCGCGCTCGATATGTCGGTGCAGGCGCAGATTATCGATCTGCTGCGCACGCTCCAGGATCATCATAGGCTGGCTTATCTGTTTATCAGTCACGACCTGAAGGTCGTACGCGCGATGGCCGATGACCTCATCGTCATGCGGCGGGGCAAGGTCGTCGAACAGGGGCCGTCGGCCAATATTTTCGCCAATCCGCAGCAGCCATACACTCGGGCATTACTGGCGGCGGCTTTCGATCTTGAAGCCGTCGATTCGGATGTGGTCGCAACTTGAAACGCGAGATGATGCCCCAGTTCTCTGGTGACGAAATTCGACAATTTCTTTGAGATCGCGCGCTTCGGGCCGGTAAGAAAGAAGATGGTGGGTCTGACAGGGAATCACTTGCGTTTGCTGGTTCTTGCGTTGATGGCCGTGATCGGTCTTGGCGGAGCTCCGGCTATGGGATCGGAGGACGAGGACGAGGACCAAACGCCGCCGCGGGAGGCGCCACAGGCTGGTGTTGCGTATGACCTGTCGATAACAGGGATAGAGGATCGGCAGTTGCTAGATATTCTCGAATCTGCGTCGCAGTTGCGCGCGCTGATCAAGCGGCCCCCCGCGACGGTCGCGGGCTTGGGGCGGCGCGCCCGGAACGATCTCGAACGCCTGCGGGCAACGTTGAAATCCGAGGGCTACTATGCGGCCACGCTGAGCTATCAGGTTGATGCCACAGCACGGCCGGTAACCGTCCGGTTGAACGTCGTTCCCGGCGGCCGGTACACACTGAGCGCATTCAAGGTCGAGTACCTGGGCGAAGCCGCACCAGCGTCTCCGGATCAACCGACGCTGCAAGATCTTGGCATTCGCATCGGTATGCCAGCACGCGCGCCGGCACTCAGGGGGGCGGAGCGCAAAGTGACGGCCATTCTCGGGGAGCGGGGCTATCCCTTCGCCAAGGTGACGAACCTCAAGGCCGTGGTGATTCATCCCGAGCGGCGGATGACCGTTCATGTGACGGTCGATCCTGAAATGCGGGCGAGGTTCGGTCCGCTTGCCATCCTCGGGTTGACCAGTGTCGACGTGAGCTATATCCGCCGGTTGGTGACCTGGGGTGAGGGCGACATCTTTGATCGTCGCAAGGTGGCGAGTACGAGAAGCGTTTTATCAGCAACCAACCTGTTTTCTAGCATCAAGATTTCAATTGCCCCGAAGTTGGACGAGCAGGGGCGGCTGCCGGTAACCATCGAGTTATCAGAGCGACCGCACCGGTCGGTGGGCGCAGGGCTAAGCTACTCGACGGACATCGGATTCAACGGGGAAGTGTATTGGGAACATCGGAACATACTAGGGCGCAACGAGCGGCTCCGGGCGACCATCACGGGCGCGGAGATCGGACAGAGAGGCAAGCTCGAGTTTCGTAAGCCCGCCTTCTTGGCGCATAACCAAGCCCTGCTCTCGGAGGCCAGTATTACCAATCGCGATACCGATGCCTTCGAGGAACAGAGTGTTGCGGCGACGGTCGCGTTGGAGAGGCAGTACCGATCGAACTGGCGCGCAACCCTAGGGGTCACCGGCGAACTTGCCAAGGTGACGGATAATTTTGAGGATCATTATGCCAAGCTTTTTGGCCTGCCGGTTACGGCGTCGCGCACGACGACGGACGACCCACTTAACCCCACTCGTGGTTTTAAGCTCAATCTATCGGCCACGCCTTATCTTGGCACCTACGACGAAGCACTGAGCTTTCTCCGCATGCGCGCCGGCGGTTCCACTTACCATGCCATTGATAAGGGGAAACGGTTCGTGGCTGCCAGCCGGCTACGCATTGGATCCCTAGTTGGCGCCTCGAGGGAAAGCCTCCCGGCGGACAAGCGGTTCTATGCCGGGGGTGGCGGCTCTGTCAGAGGGTATGAGTTCGAGCGTGTAGGCCCGCTCGATTTCAGCAACGACCCTCTCGGCGGGCGTTCTTTGATCGAGTTAAGCGGCGAACTGCGCGTTCGCGTGACGGAGAAATTCGGCATCGTGCCTTTCATTGACGGCGGGACTGTCTTCGATGACTCGTATCCGTCGTTCAATGAGACGATACGGTGGGCCGCCGGACTGGGGCTACGCTATTTCACCGGGTTTGGCCCGCTGAGGGCCGACGTAGCGTTTCCCATAAACGGCAGGGACGGCGTGGATGACACATTCGAGTTCTATATCAGTATTGGCCAGGCGTTCTGATCGGTTGATATGAAACGCATCTATTCCAAGGTCGCATTTGGGGCTCTCGGACTACTGGGTCTGTTGGTTGTGTTGGCTGCGGCCTTCTACGGCTGGGTTCAGAGCGAGCCTGGACGGGCGTGGCTTGCCGGCCGAATTGCGCATCTCGCGAGCGCCGAGGGGGAAAGGGCGGTGACGATCGGCCGCCTCACAGGAAACATTTATCGACGCATACATCTACAGGACGTCTCGGTAAAAGATCCGTCGAATGCGTGGCTCGAGATTCGCTCCGTCGATATTTTCTGGAGCCCTGAGCAAATTTTGCACGGCATCATTCATCTGCAAGAGCTCCGCCTTCGTGGCTTTCGGATCGACCGGCTTCCCGCGACAACCGCTGACGGCGGGGCCCGTTTATCCGGCTTACAGTCGTTACGCGATTTGCCATTGTTGCGTGTAAGCAATCTCGACGTCGAAGATCTTTCTCTCGGCGTCTCTGTGCTCGGCACCGAAGCGGTATTGCAGATCAAGGGAACGGTCGAAAGCGGCCCTGAGAATACGGTTGAAGGTACGCTGTCGGTGCAGCGGAGCGATGGCCCGATGGGCAAGGTGCGGCTCACGGCGACCTACCGGCCCGCGGACGGGATTTTGGGGATCGATCTTGACATAGCCGAAGCGGCCGGCGGGCTCATCGCACGGACACTGGGCGTCCCGGCCCTGCCGGCCCTTCAAGGCAGTCTGAAGGGTGATGGTCCGCTTTCGGCGTGGCGCGCGCGCTCGGCCATCACCTTCGACGGCGCAGCGTCAGTGTCCGTCGACATCGCTGTTCAGTCCGGCGCCGACCTGAAGTTTCAGCTCACCGGCACCGCGAATGTCGCGCCACAGCAGTCGAGTCCTTCAAGTCTCCTGTGGTCAGGTTCGCATCGTTACCGGGTATCAGGACAGTACGACGCTGAGGGTATTCTCGAAGTCGATGCCGCCAAATGGGAGGGGGAAGTCCTCCAGATGGAGTTCGATGGCCGTATGGACACTGACGACCTGGCTATCGACGCGCGCGGCACCGTCCGCAGCAGGCAAGGGCGCCGCTTACCGATCGGCCCCGGCCGTACCGAAGTTGAACAGCTCACTCTGCAGGCGAGGTTCACGAGAACCTTAATCGCACCGGATCTCGCGCTGAGTTTCGAGGCCAAGCGACTGACTGCGCCGAGCGTTGCCTTGGCTGGCCTCTCAGGGCAGATGACCTTCCGTTCAACGGGCATTCGAGACGGCGAGGTCCG
>CAYYBI010000460.1:0-4436 GCA_964469835.1 uncultured Rhodospirillaceae bacterium | reverse complement strand
AATATCTTCAAGCTTGTGGCCGTTGGGATTTTCGTCGGAAATAAGAAACCGGGTCATCGATTGACTCCATTGATTACAATAACCCGTGCCGTACTGTTTGGACCCCCATGCCGACGTATTTGCGGACGAGATTCCACGGATGGAGCACACGCAACGACCGGGCGCGGCGCCTGCCGCTGGGCCTTTTGGCACTCGGCCTCAGGCGATAGCCCGGCATTGACGTTTAACGCCAACACGAGAAAAAGCGTATACTGCAGATATTCAGCGATTTTTCAGCCCCCCGGCGAATAAGTAAATTCGGGATTATGAAACACCGCCTCAGGGATAAGCCGAACTGGTGAATTTTTCGTTAAGGTTTGCCGCTCGGCCAACGGGCTTATTCCCCGCAACGTCGGTCAGGCATGGGCGATATCCTGATCCGCCACCACCCGCACGCCGCTGCTATGTTCGTAAATTGTGTAGCTCTCACCATCGATTTCGGTATCGGCTGTCGTCCACGCCGCCCCGTTCGCCAACTCGATTTGGTCGACTGTCGCGACGGAAACCACGAGCGTATCTTCGGTGCCGGTTAACGCATTGACGCCGGAATCCTTCAATTTGGGCACTATATTGGCACCCAACATAAGCGTTACATCCGGCGTGTCGGATAAGTCGATGCGCTCGACGCCAATCAGGTCATACTGGCCGGTAGACAAGTCGAATGTCTGCCACGGCCCTTGCAGTTGCAACGTGTCCGTGCCCGATCCGCCGCGGAAGGTGAGTTCGCTCAAGCCGTCGGACGACCCTCGATAAATCACCGTGTCGTCGCCGGCGCTTGTATCGACCTCGACGCGTTTCGAAAAACTGCCGCCATTCGATAAGGCCCTGATTTCCACCACATCGTCACCATCACCGGTGACGATGAATCCTCGTTTCACCGCGTCGAGACTGATATGGCTGTCGCCACCATTGCCGAACTCGAGGTCGGCATGAACGAAGTTTGCGATGGAGATATCGGCGGCCCGGTCGCTCACCGCGTAAATGTTCTTGATGGAGTTCCATGCGGTTAACAGTTCTACATCGACATTACCGTCACCATCGCGCGCGACGCCAACCTCGGCGTCCGCGCTGACTCCCGATATCTCCATCTGGCTGCCGAACACCGTTGAGATGCTATTCGGCCCCAGATCCGGCAGATCAAAGCTGTCCGTCCGGTCCTGAAGTGTTCCGGCGGGAGTCGCGTTGGACAGTGTCAGCCGGATTTCCGCCGGCGGCGTCGAGGGAACCGCCGCGCCGCCGCCCGATTCCGCCGCGCCGCTTTGCGCGACCGGTCCTGCGGCGTAGCCACCGTCGTCGGCAATATCACCCCCGGTCGAGCCGGCAGCCTCGCCCGTTGCGGCGTCCGCATCGTCGCTGTCGGTGGTGAATTGGATCGTGCCATAGGGCTCGGGTGGCAAATAGGGATTCCAGAAAACGTCAAGATCCGGCGTCTCGGTCCGGTACGGGCTGTCGCCGCCCGCGCCGTCATCTTCCGTCTCGTCATCCGACGCGCCCGTTCCGGGCGCCTCCGGGGAGGGTTCCAATGTTAAGGCTGCCGCGAGCTGATACTCGACGGTCTCCGAAATTTCCCGGGCCAAATCGGATACCGGGTCAGGCGTGCCGGCGCCGCCCACGATCACCGCTTCCGGTGCAGCGCCAGAACCGCCGAAAGCGCCTGTCAGGCCCGCCGCGACACCCGACCCTCCATCCTCCGCCGGCTCCGGGATGCGCTCCGCCAATTGGGTATACCTACGATCCGACCCGGCGTCGTCCAGATCGCGCGCTTGATCATCATCGGCGTCGGACCCTAGATCCGGCATCCCGGCATCTTCGAAATCGGTATCGCCGGCCTCCCGAACGCCGATCGTGAATTTAGTCGGAGCCACCCCCGTTAAGCCGCCATAGGCTGCGCCGTATTCCGCAAGTGACAGAACGAGGGGCTGGCTCGGCGCCGCGTCGATCCCCGCCACAAGCGTTGTTTCCCCCGCATTGTCCAGGGTTACGCTGCCCGCCTGCGTCGTCACCTCGATCGCGCCGTCGATGATCGTGAACTGGCTGTTCGCCCCGTCCACACGCCCGGCCACTTCCGTGCCGCGAATGCCGATCGCCGCCACCGGCGTTATCACCGTCATTTCGGTGTTGTCGGTTTTGGCAATCTCGCCACTGGAAAAGATGAAGACGCCCTTGAGGATCGAGAATTGCGACGACCCGCTTAACTGCGACGGGTCGAACACCAGCTTGTCCAGGGCCAGCCGCGCGTCCGATCCCAGGGCGAACATCGTCTTGTCCACGAACACCATGCGGATCGCGCTGGCGCCGCCGCCGGTCTCGACGATGTCCCCCTCAAAGACCGGATCGCCTTTCGCCAGCTGCACCCGCGTGCCGTCGGCGCGCACCGCGAAGGCCTCGCCCTTGAGCTCATCGACCTGGCCAATCGGCGATTGTTCGAGACCCGCGTTCTGTGCGTATTGGCCCGGCGCCATCGCCGACAGGAAGGAGTCCACGAGACCGGGGCTCAAGGCGACATCGCCCTCGGCCGTCGTCAGGTTTGGCCGGGCCTCGGCCGCAAAATATCCCTGCACCACCGCTTCCGCGCCGTCGCTGCCGCGGATCACAAGATCGGCGCCCTGACGCAGGAATTCGCCATCGCTCAACAGGGCCGCATCGGGGACCACAACGGAACCGCCGTCACCGGCCGACAGCGTCACCCGGGAGGACGCATCGGACGCGCCTTCGGCAGCCCCGAACCGGGCCTCCCGAATCTCTTCCGAATTTCCTGTCCTCGATAATGACATTGCGACGGTTGCCCCCATCAAGAGTAGCCCATATAGACCAACTCATAAGATGAGTACTATCGCAGTATTAAGCTATACTAAAGTGTTATTTTTTACTATGGTTAACTGTTAATTTTATTGACATCAATAATTATAGATAATTATACATTTAATTATTCAACTATAGTTAATGAATTTACAAATTTATTTATCTGATTCGTACGTTCATCACTGCATTATTGAAAATTCCACAATGCACACGCTTTATCGAATTGTGCATTCCCAGCCTAGACATTGGTCGTCACGGCATCATGGACCAGAACTTGGCTGCCGCTGGCATGGCCAAAAATGCTATAGCTTTCTGCCCCAATCATGTGCTTCGCAGCGCTCTCATTCCATGATGCACCGTTCATGAACTCGACCTGATCGCCCGCCGTTCCGGAAATCACCAGCGTGTCACCGGTAAGGCTCATTTCATTGATTCCAGTGTTCTTCAATTTGGACGCGATATTGACGCCCAAATTTAGGAGTGCATCCGATCCGCCGGACAAATCGATGTGTTCAACCTCGGTCAAGTCGTAGATGCCCGAAGCCAAGTCAAAGGTCTGCCCCGGCCCTGAAAGTTGCAGCGTGTCGACGCCAAGGCCGCCTTTGAAAGTCAGGTCGATCAGATCGCTTTCCGATCCACCAAATATCACCCGGTCATCACCGTTCCCAGTTTCGACGGTCATCCGCTCCGCAGAATTCACCGTAATCTTGCTGCCGGCATCATTTTCCAGCCTAAAACCCACACGCGTGAAATTCGCAACGGAAATTTCGGCCGCGATATCCTCGACGGATTTTCCGATACCGCGTAGTTCGAATTTGAAATCGCCCGTATCGATTGCCTCGAATTCAACCTCAGCGTCGACATTAACACCGGAAAACCCCATTTTACCGCCGAGTAGGGATGTATTGCTGCTCGGCCCGACACCTGCAAAAACAAAACTGTTCGCCGGGTTTTCAAGCATGAATTTGAATTCGGCCGCTGGCGCAGGAGGAACGCCCATGCCAACAGCCAGATTGTTCGCCCATGCCGGATCCGTATCGAATTTAATTTCACTCGAAGGCGATGTAGATGCCGTATCCCCGTTTCCAAAAAATATTTTGCTAGCTACAGTGAACTCGACCGTGCCGTACGGTATGGATGGAATATAGGGGTTCGCGAAATTGTTTTCGCCGCGCACTCCGCCACTCAAAATGCTATCGGATATATCGTTATCCAACACACTCTCGAAGGCCATGTTTGACGCAAGCTGTTTTTCGACCGAATCCGAATCCTCGTTCTTTATTGCATTGTCCGAACTGTCGGAGCTGTTGCGTCCTTGATCGTCGGTATCGCGAGTGCCTTCGGTTTCCTTGCCGGGCACCACATTATCGTTCGTGAAGTAGCGCGGCGCGACGCTGGTGACGCCGCCATAGGCCACGCCGTATTCGGCTGTGGACAACACGAAGAGTTCACTCGGCGCCGCGTCGATGCCGGATACAAATGTCGTTTCCCCGGGATTGTCCTGCGTTACGCTGCCGGCCTGCGTCGTCACCTCGATCGCACCGTCGATGATCGTAAACTGGCTGTTCGCACCGTCGACATGCCCGGCCACTTCC
>CAYYBI010000459.1:0-6053 GCA_964469835.1 uncultured Rhodospirillaceae bacterium | reverse complement strand
AACCTTTGAGAGCCTGCGCGCAATCCTGCCGGCCGAGCAAATATTGACGCCGGCGCTGCTGCACATCGTGCGCAGCGAGCGGGCCGATGAAGGGCCGCCGCCATGAAGCCTTGGTATGTGGTCCATACCCAGGCAGGCCGTGAAAAATTCGCCGCGGGTCATCTCGATCGCCAGGGTTTCACGACCTATCTGCCGCTGTGCCGCCGGCACCGGCGGCACGCACGCCGGACGACCGTGATCCGGGCGCCGCTGTTCCCACGCTACCTGTTCGTCCAGGCCGACCTCGCGCGCGACCGCTGGCAGTCGATCAACGGCACGCACGGCGTGCACCATCTGGTCTGCATGGGCGACCGGCCGAGCCCCGTGCCGGACGGCGTCGTCGAGGCGATCCGGGCGCGCGAGACCGCCGAGGGCGTGATCGAACTGGCGCCGGATCCCTTGTTCGGTCAAACCTTCGACAAGGGCGAGGCGGTGAAAATCACCGCCGGGCCGCTGGCCGAACAGGCCGGACTCTTCGATGGGCTCGACGCCCAGGCGCGCGTGATCGTCCTGCTCGACATGCTCGGCCGCAGGGTCGGGGTGCCGGTGCGCGCGGACGCCATCGCCCGATTTGCCTGACGCGTCTCCGATACGAGATTGGCCGCGCCCGGCCCGGCGGGCTATAACCCGCCCATGATTTGGTTGTTTCCCGCCGCCCTTGCCATTGCCCTGGCGAGCGCCACCGCCACCGGCCTCCTGCTGACGCCGCTGCGCCGGCGGGCGATCCTCGACCACCCCAACCATCGCAGCAGCCATCAGACACCCACGCCGCGCGGCGGCGGCTTGGCGATCATCCCGATCATTCTCGCGGCCTGGGCCGCAACGCTCCTGATCGAGCCGCAGCCCGCGCTGATCGCGGCGCTGGTCGGCGCGGGCGGGCTAGCGGCGCTGTCCTGGATTGACGATTTGCGCTCGCTGCCCGCGGCGGGCCGGTTTACGGCGCAGGCGGTCGCGGTCGCCTTCGGCATGATCTGGCTGGCCGGCGGCCCAAATACGGCGTTCCAGGGTCCGGTGTTCCAAGGATTGCTGCCCTTCTGGCTCGATACGGCCGCCGCGGCGATCGCCTGGTTGTGGTTCATCAACCTGTTCAACTTCATGGATGGGATAGACGGAATTTCCGGCGTCGAGGCGGCCAGCATCGGCCTCGGGCTCAGCGGCCTCGGGCTGCTCGCCGGGCATGCGCCGACGTCGGTCTGGCTGCCGCTCAGCCTCTCCATGGCGGCGCTGGGATTCCTGCGGTTCAACTGGCATCCGGCGCGGATTTTCCTTGGCGATGTGGGCAGCGTGCCGTTCGGGTACCTGCTCGGCTGGCTGCTGCTGCAGGCCGCGGCGGCCGGATATTGGGCACCGGCGCTGATCCTGCCGCTGTATTACCTGGCCGATGCGACCCTCACCCTGCTGCGCCGCGCCGCGCGGCGTGAAAAGGTGTGGCAGGCCCACCGGGAACATTTTTATCAACGGGCGGTTCAGAAAGGCCGGAGCCACGGCCAGGTCAGCCTCGCCGTGCTGGCTGCGAATGCCGTGCTCGCGGCGCTTGCGCTGCTCGCGGTGGCCCAGCCCGTGGTCGCGCTGGCCGCCGCCGCCGCCGCGGTCGCGCTCCTGCTGGCCTGGATGCGATGACACGCGAAGGGGCGGCCCCTGTCCTGGTCACCGGCGCCACCGGTTTTCTCGGAAAGGCGCTGTGCCCGCTGCTGACCGCGCACGGCATGCCGGTGCGCCCCGTCGGCCGCGGCGAGACCGGCGATATCGGACCGGAGACGGACTGGCGGCGGTTGCTCGACGGCGTCGAGACGGTGATCCATTTGGCGGCGCGCGCGCATGTCATGCGGGACCGGGCGGCCGACCCGCGGGCGGAATTTCAGCGGATCAATACCGCAGCCACCGCAGCGCTCGCCCGCGCCGCCGCCGATGCCGGGGTCAAGCGGTTCGTCTTCATCAGTACGGTCAAGGTACTGGGCGAAACCTCGCAGCATGCGCTCACCGCCGATGACCCGGCGGCTCCGCAGGATCCCTATGCGGTGTCGAAATGGCAGGCGGAACAGGCGCTGGCCGAATTCGCCGACGCCTTCGCGCTGGTCACCCTGCGGCCGCCGCTGGTGTATGGCCCGGGCGTCCGCGGCAATTTCCTCGCGCTGCTGCGTACGATCGATCGCGGCGGGCCGTTGCCGCTGGGCGGCGTCGACAACCGCCGCAGCCTGATCTATCGCGGCAATCTGGCCGATGCGATCCGGGCCGCGCTCGCGATAGCCCCCGGCGTCTATCTGCCGAGCGACCGGGAAGACCTGTCGACGCCCGAGATGATCCGCCGGCTGGCCGCCGCCCTGGACCGGCCCGCCCGCCTAATCGCGCTACCGCCGGGGCTGCTGCGGTTCGGCGCCAAAATCGCCGGTCGCGCCGCCACGATGGACCGGCTGGCGGGATCGCTGACCGTCGACGGCGCGCTGCCCGGTTGGGCGCCGCCGCACACGCTCGCGGAGGGATTCGCCGAGACGGCCCGGTGGTTTCGGGACAGGGAAAGCGGAAAACTGTAACCGGCCGCGCTGTTGCGCTTGCCACGGCCCGAGCCGCCATTTAATAACCGGAAGCATGGCGATCCACTTCAGGCTGGGCAGAGCCCGCATCGCGTTATTCCACGACGTTGCGATGGCGGCCATCTCCTTCCCCCTTTCCATATACCTGCGATTGGGGGATCTGACGCTCGCCTACGCCGCAGATTACATCCTGACCGGCACCGTCCTGTTCGCGGCGGTCGCCGCGCCGATGTTCTGGCTCTGCCGGATGTACCGCGGAATCTGGCGCTATGCGTCGCTGGAAGATCTGGTCGCGATCACCAAGGCGGTAACGCTAACGATCCTGATCTTCCTGCCGCTGCTGTTCCTGATCACCCGGCTCGAGCTGTTCCCGCGATCGCTGCCGTTCATCAACTGGTTCGTGCTGATGTTCCTGCTCGGCGCGCCGCGCTTCGCCTACCGTCTGTTCAAGGACCGCCGGGTCGAGAATTTCCTGAAACGCACGGATTTGCGCCGGGTGCCGGTGCTCTTGATCGGCGCGAACGACGCCGCCGAACTGTTCATTCGCCAGCAGAACCACGATCCTCAATCGACTTATAAAATCGTCGGCGTGATTGACGATACCGGCCGCCGCGTCGGCCGGTCGATCCATGGCGTGCCGGTGCTGGGCCGCCTGTCCGACCTCGAAGACATCATCGAGCACAGCAACGACCCGCGCCCGCAACGGCTCGTGCTGACCGATCACCGCGCCGATGGCGCGCAGGTGCGCGACCTGCTGGGCCGCACGGAAGTCCTCGGCTTGAACCTTGCCCGCCTGCCGCGGCTCGCCGATTTGTCCGGCGGCGTCGACGACAAGATACAAACCCAGCCGATTGCCATCGACGACCTGCTGGGCCGGCCGCAAGCGGTGCTGGACCGGGACGCCATGCGGCGTTTGATCGACGGGTGCACCGTTCTCGTGACGGGCGCCGGCGGTACGATCGGCAGCGAGCTGGTGCGCCAGATCGTCGATCACAAACCCAGCAAGATCATCTTGTTCGACGCGTCTGAATTCAACCTCTATACGATCGACGGCACCGTCGCCGAACGCTACCCCGCGCTCGACCGGGCGGCGATTATCGGCGACGTGCGCGACCGCGGCCGGCTGGACGAGGTGATGGCGGTACATGCGCCGGACCTGGTTTTTCACGCCGCGGCGCTCAAGCACGTTCCGATGGTGGAAATGAACCCGCTGGAAGGCGTGCTGACCAACACCGTCGGCAGCCGCAACGTCGCCGATGCCTGCGCCGCGGCCGGCGTCCGCATGATGGTTCAGATCTCCACCGACAAGGCGGTCAACCCGACCAACGTGATGGGCGTGTCGAAACGCCTCGCCGAAAGCTATTGCCAGGCGCTCGACCGCGCGAGCCACGACACCGGCGGCACCCGCTTCATCACGGTGCGCTTCGGCAATGTCCTGGGCTCCACCGGTTCGGTGGTTCCGCTGTTTCAGCGGCAGATCCGCGACGGCGGCCCGATCACCGTGACCGACCCGGAAGTGACCCGCTTCTTCATGTCGGTGCGCGAAGCGGTCGAGCTGGTCTTGCAGGCCTCGGCGATCGGCGATGCGGACGGCACGGCGAACGGCCGGATCTTCGTCCTGGATATGGGCGAGCCGGTGCGCATTCTCGATCTGGCGCGGCAGATGATCCGGCTCGCCGGCATGCGGCCGGATACGGATATCGCCATCGAATTCGTCGGACTGCGGCCGGGCGAAAAGATGTACGAGGAGTTGCTGCACGAATCCGAAGCCTTGCTGCCGACGGTCCATCCGAGCCTTATGCTGGCCGATCCGCCGCGCGCCGAATTGCCGATCCTGCAACGCGCGCTCGACGAATTGGAGGACGCCGCACGGATGCGGCGACACGACCAGGTGCTGGCAATCATCAAACAACTGGCCGCCGAGCATGGCGGCGCGATCAAACCGGAACGCAGCGCCGCCTCGCACTGAGCCGTATGGCGGCGGCCGCGCCGGCAGGAACCAAATCGACCAAGAACAATTTTCCCGATGAGCAAATGAGAAAGATCCCTTGATGGCTGATGTCGCCGCCGCCCGCGCCCTGATCTCGGTTTCCGACAAGACGGGCCTGGTCGAGTTCGCGCGCACCCTCGCGTCCTTCGGCATTGAAATCCTTTCGACCGGCGGCACCGCCAAAGCGATCGCGGAAGCCGGCATCGCGGTCACCGAGGTCGCCGATCACACCGGGTCGCCGGAAATTCTGGACGGCAGGGTCAAGACGCTGCATCCGAAGATCCATGGCGGCATCCTCGGCCGGCGCGACCTCGCCGATCATGTGAGCCAGATGGCGGAACACGGGATCGCGCCGATCGACATGGTCGTCGTCAACCTGTACCCGTTCGAGGCGACCGTCGCGCGCGGCGCCGGTTTCGACGACTGCGTCGAGAACATCGACATCGGCGGCCCCGCGATGATCCGCGCCGCCGCCAAGAATCACGGCCATGTGGTCGTCGTCACCGAGCCCGCGCAATACGACGAGGTTGCCGCCGAGCTGACCGCCAAGAAAGGCGCCACCGGTGCGGCGTTGCGCCGCCGGCTGGCGCAAGCGGCCTATGCGCACACCGGCCACTACGACGCCAAGATCGCCACCTGGCTGGCAGCCGAAATCGGCGAGGAGACGCCCGCGCGCGCGGTGTTCGGCGGCACGCTCAAGCAGAAACTGCGCTACGGCGAAAACCCGCACCAGTCGGCCGCGCTCTATACCGGCGGCCCGGCGCGGCCCGGCGTCGCGTCGGCGACCCAGATCCAGGGCAAGGAGCTCAGCTACAACAACCTCAACGATACCGATGCCGCTTTCGAGCTGGTCGCCGAGTTCGATGCGCCGGCCTGCGCCATCATCAAGCACGCCAACCCGTGCGGCGTGGCCGCGGGCGATGCCCTGGCCGAGGCCTATGAGCGGGCACTGGCCTGCGACCCGGTCAGCGCCTTCGGCGGCATCATCGCGCTGAACCGCAGCCTCGACGGGGCGACCGCCGAGCACGTCGCCAAGCTGTTCGCCGAGGTGGTGATCGCGCCGGACGCCGATGCGGACGCCCGCGCCATCCTGGCCCGCAAGAAGAACCTGCGGGTGCTGCTGACCGAAGCGATGCCGGATCCGGCCGCTAGCGGTCAGATGATGAAGACCATCGCCGGCGGCTTCCTGCTGCAGTCGCGCGACAGCGGGCGGATCGGCGCGGCCGACCTGAAGACCGTCACCAAGCGCGCGCCGACCGCGGCCGAGACCGCCGATCTGCTGTTCGCCTTCACCGTGTGCAAGCACGTCAAATCCAACGCGATCATCTACGTCAAGGACGGCGCCACGGTCGGCATCGGCGCCGGGCAGATGAGCCGGGTCGATTCGTCGCGCATCGCCGCGCTGAAATCCCGCGAGGCCGCGGAAGCCGCCGGCGAAAGCGGCCGTCGGACCGAGGGATCGGTAGTGGCGTCCGACGCGTTCTTCCCCTTCG